>JAKLHG010000670.1 GCA_022710255.1 Candidatus Hydrogenedentota bacterium | reverse complement strand
TGGCCGACCTGGCGGACACCATGAAGGCCACCCTGTCCAGTCCCGTCTATTCCGCGGCACAAGAAGAGCCCGTGGAGGCCGCCGTGGTTTCCGCTGCCATGGAGAAGGCCTACCTGCCGGCGGAAGCGGCCGCGCAGGCCGTAAAAAGCGCCATTTACGCCGTGGACAGCATTGAAGTAGTGGAACTGATTTGGGAACAGCAGCCCGATCCGCAACCGGGAGACGTGCATCAGATTGCCTGTCGGGGCCGGGTGCAGGTCACCTATATTCTGACCCCGCAATAGGCCGACACGGGGCGACAGGACGAACCGTTCAGCCCTTGCGCAGGAGTTCGTCAAAATACGCGATAGTCCGGGTCAGCCCCTCGCGCAGGGACACGGCGGGATTCCAGTTGAGGCGCTCCCGGGCAAGGCTGATGTCGGGCCGGCGCCGGACCGGATCGTTTTCGGGCAGGGGATGGTATTCGATTTTGGACCGGGAACCGGTCAGCTCGATGACGAGATCCGCCAACTGTTTAATGGTGAATTCCCCGGGATTGCCCAGGTTCACGGGGCCGTGAAACCCGTCGAGGTCCATCATGCGCAGGATGCCCTCCACCAAATCGCTGACATAGCAGAAGGAGCGGGTCTGGTCGCCGGCGCCGTAGATGCCCAGGGGGGCATTGTTCAGTGCCTGGACCACAAAGTTGCTGACAACACGCCCGTCGTTGACGAGCATGCGCGGGCCGTAGGTGTTGAAAATCCGAATGACGCGGATATCCACCTTGTTCTGGTTGTGGTAGTCGAAGAAGAGGGATTCGGCCACGCGTTTGCCTTCGTCGTAACAACTGCGCGGCCCGACGGGATTGACATTGCCCCAGTACCCTTCCACCTGGGGATGTACAGCCGGGTCGCCGTAGACTTCGGAGGTGGACGCCTGCAGGATGCGCGCTCCCACACGCTTGGCAACGCCCAGCATGTTCAGGGCGCCCATGACATTGGTCTTGATGGTCTTCACGGGATTGTGCTGATAATGGACCGGAGACGCGGGACAGGCGAAATTGAAAATGCGGTCCGTTTCAATGACGATGGGGTTGACCACATCGTGGCGCACGATCTCAAAATTGGGATTGCCGAGCAGGTGGGCGATGTTCGCTTTTCTCCCGGTGAAAAAATTATCCAAGCATAAGACTTCTTCGCCCCGGTTCAACAGGGCTTCGCACAGGTGGGAACCGATAAATCCCGCACCGCCCGTAACCAGATTTACGTGTGCCATGTTACAGCGTCTCCTTCGTCCGCGGCATCCCATCGACGCACCGCCGGGAATACTCTTCGGAACGTTTGGTAATGCCTCTGCTCATGGTGGCTCCAAAAAATACCGGGGATTGGGTAAAAAAGCACCTGTCGCGGGACCGTTACCGTACAGGAATCATGATAGCACACCCGCGAGGAAGACCGCTACCCGGGCGTGGTAACAACACGGTTCAGAATAGGAAAAGGACCCGAAGGACATAAGGAACGGAAAGGACGGCAGCGCCTTACAAATTTTCACCGGCAGAGACGGCGGAGTCTCCTTGCTTCAGCCGTCCATCTTATTGCCGCCGTGATTCGCCCCTCCGCAGGAGTCCACACCTCCTGTAAAACCCGCCGAGGGCGCCCCTCTATTACCTGTGGTATCCGGCGATTACTTGAGCGCCTTGACGATATCGTCAATATCCCGCCATACCTGTTCCTGTTTTTCCGGCCTGGCCGCGTTGTTGCTGAAAATATCCGTCAGGAACGGGTCGCCTTTGGTAAACTGCGCATAGGTAAGGGTCGCCGGGCCGTCCATGGTCTCCGCAGCTGCGGGCGGGGTATAAAAAGCCAGTGTGGCCGCGGCCGCATCCTCCCAGAAGAATACGGCCACAGTCTGCTCCTCACTCGAATCGGGAAACACGCGCATGCTCTTTTTTGTGTATTCACGACCGTGGCGCTTCATGACCGCGGCCAGGAAACGTGCGCAGTGGCCGCGCACCGTCTTGGCGTTACCCTTCCATACGGCGACGAACTCGTACAGTTTTCCCTCCTTGAACCCGATGTTGGAAAAACTGTACAGGCCGAGAAAGGGGTCTTCGGTATGCACGATCAGCAGGGCGCCCGGGGCTTCCTTGTCCACCGGTGCGGCACGCAACGCCTCGTCACTGTAGCGCGCCTCCGGATGGGCGTCTACAAACTCGGCGAAGGCGGTGCCGGCCCTGGTGCCGGCGCAGCGGGTCGCGCCGGGACGGCAATGGCGAGCGGCACCTGATCTTCCGCCCGGCGCTCGTGGCGGCGCCCAAGGAAGTGGGCGAGTCCGACTGCGACCAGACCACCGGCCAGCGCACTGA
>JAKLHG010000067.1 GCA_022710255.1 Candidatus Hydrogenedentota bacterium | reverse complement strand
AATCCCTCGGCGGTCAAATGCGTGCATGCCACTCGCATCTGCGGGTATTGTGATTTATGCAGCGGTTTCCTGCAGCCGGGTTCGCCGAAACTGGACACGGGCGCCGAAAACGAGTTATGCCCCACGGCCGCGCTTAAGCGCTCTTTTGTGGAAGACCCCTATTTCGCTTATGAAATTGACGAAGCACTTTGTGTCGGCTGCGGCAAATGTGTAAAGGGATGCCGCCAGTTCGGCAACGGTTCCCTGTATCTGCAAATCAAGCGCGACCTGTGTCAAAACTGTAATGAATGCGCTATCGCCCGCCAGTGCCCCGCCGGGGCGATACAGCGCATCCCCCTGAGCCGCGCTTATTTCCTCAAGGAAGCCGGCACCGAAGAAAGTCCGGACCAATGAGAGGCATAACGCGGCGTACATTTCTTTTTCTGTGCCTGGTGTTGTGGGCGGCCTTCTTTTCCATCCCGGCCTTAGCCGCCCAGACGGAGTTTCGTTTTCCCAGGCCGGAATTCAGCAGCGGGTACCAGCATAAAGCGATACATCTGCCGCCGGCCGCGCTGACGCCCCCCTGGTTGGACGTGTCCTTGCTTATACTCTTCCTGGGTGCAACCACCTGGGCGGTACTGCGCCGCCGTTCGCGCAACTGGGTGCTTGTGTTATCCCTGGCCTCACTGGTTTACTTTGGATTTTACCGCCAGGGCTGCGTCTGTTCTGTGGGTTCGGTGCAAAACGTTCTGAATGCCTTCATCGGAACGGGCGAGGTGCTCACCCTGACAGTGGCGCTCTTTTTTCTGATTCCCCTGGTGACGGCGCTGTATTTTGGCCGTGTATTCTGCGCGTCGGTATGTCCCCTGGGCGCGGCGCAGGAATTTTGCGCCGTCCGCCCGGTGCAGGTGCCCCATGCGGTGGACACGGCGCTGGGCATGCTGGCATACGCCTACCTGGGCATCACGGTACTGGGCATCTGGACCGGGTGCGGGTTCCTGATTTGCCGGTATGATCCTTTCGTAGGATTCTTCCGGCAAGGCGGTAGTTTCAACATGTTGCTCGCGGGCGGGATTCTGCTCGCCTCGGGCATTTTCATTGCACGGCCTTATTGCCGGTATCTCTGCCCCTACGGGGTGCTGCTGCGCTGGGCGTCCATCTTCGCGCGCCGGCACGCCTCCATCACGCCTGCCGAGTGCATCCAGTGCCGTTTATGCGAGAACGCCTGTCCGTATAACGCCATCATCCCGCCCGCGCCGGAACAAGAACCGGAGCCGCGTAGCGTCGGTATGCGCAGACTGGCATGGTTACTGGCTGCCGCGCCGGTGCTCATCCTGGTGTCGGCGACAATCGGCTGGACGGTTCATCCCCTGTTGTCGCGCCTGCATCCCACCGTACGGCTGGCGGAACGGATTGCCGCCGAAGAGGCGGGCACGGTGGCGGGTACCACCATCGAAACCGACGCTTTCCGCGAAGGTGATCAGACCGTGCCGTCCCTGTACGCGGAAGCCCACACCATCAACCGTCGTTTCAAGCCGGCGGGCGCGGCGCTGGGCGCTTTTTTGGGCCTCGCCCTGTGCGCGCGGCTGTACCGCCTGTCCGTGCTGCGCCATGAACACGACTACACCGCTGACAAGGGCGCCTGCCTGAGCTGCGCCCGGTGTTTCAAATACTGCCCCGTGGAGGAAAATAATGGCCAGGCGTAAACGTAATCCTTTCAAAACAAACGCATACATCGTCCGCGCCGCATCGGCAATCGCTGTGGTGTCGGGGCCGTTGTGCCTCCTCATCTCAACCCTGCTTATCCTCAATTACTGGCAGGTCAGCACCCTGGACCCGCTTAACCTGCCGGAACTGATTCAGATGCGGGAACAACTCGCCGCGTCTCCGGAATCGGCGGAAGCAACCATTGAGACGATACGTGCCATGGATTTGTTGGCCCGCGCCACCTTTTTCACCTCCCAGAGAATGCTTCGTACAGGCGGCCTGATTGCGCTAATCGCGGCACTGGTGTTTCTCGCCGCGCTGCGCCTGGCGCTTCATTATACCGCCCGGCCGCCCGAGCCCGCAGCAGTGGGCCCCGCGCCCCGGTACTGGCTGGAACGGGGCCGCGCACGCGAACTCGTGGTGTTCATGGGAGGACTGTGGCTGCTGGCGGCGCTGGTCGCGGCGGTATTCACGCGGCTGGACATTCCAATCCCTGCGACGGAGGAGGCCGCTGTAGCCGTACAGGAAACCGGCACGGCGCCCGCCGCCTTGGTCACCCCCGACTGGGACACCGTCCAGCGGCAATGGCCGAATTTCCGGGGCCCTGGCGGTCTGGGCAAGGCGTATTACACCACGGCGCCGGTGCAATGGGATGTGGCCACGGGTGAAAGTATACTCTGGAAGACGGAAGTGCCGGTACAGGGATTTAATTCGCCCGTGGTCTGGGAAGATCGCGTGTATCTCAGTGGCGCGGACAAGGAAACGCGGGAGGTGTTCTGTTTTAATGCCGCTACGGGCGAACTGCTGTGGCGCACACAGGTGGGCCCGCCGGCGGGCGTGCCCGTGGAACTGCCCAAGGTCAATGAAGACACCGGCTATGCGGCGCCGAGTGTCGCAGCCCAGGGCGATGTGGTATGCGCGCTGTTCGGTACCGGGCACCTTGCCTGCCTGAACAAGGACGGCGTCCTGCGCTGGGAAAAGTTCCTCGGTGTCCCGGACAACCATTACGGACATGGGTCCTCGCTGATCATTTTTGAGCGTCTCCTGCTGGTGCAGTACGACCAGCGTAAGAACGGCGCCCTCTATGCCTTTGATCTTGATACCGGGGCTGAAGCCTGGAAACAGGAGCGAAAACATATTTCCTGGGCGTCGCCTGTCCTGGCCGGTACGCCGGACAGCATGATGCTTGCCCTGGTTTCGACCAAGAACCTGGACGTTTATGATCCCCGTGCAGGCACGCCCCTATGGAGTGTAGAGTGTCTGTCGGGGGAAGTCGGGCCGAGCCCCGGCTACGGTGCGGGCATGTTCTTCACTGCCAATGATTATGCGGATGGTTCGGCGATACGCCCGCCGAAAGAAGCGAGCGGAGAACCCGAAATCGTCTGGCAGTTTTATGATTCCCTGCCGGACATCTCTAGCCCGCTTGCCACGGACACCTTTTTCTACCTGCTTACCTCGCGGGGTGAAATTATCTGCCTGCGCCCGGAGAACGGCGAGGTCGCCTGGGTGCATGAACATGAAAACGCCTTCTTCGCGTCAGCCATACTCGTTGGCGACCGGATCTACGCTGTGGACAAGGAAGGCACGGTGCTGATTATCAAAAACAGCGACACCTATGAGGAACTGGCCGCACTTTCGCTGGGCGAGGGCGCCGTGGCCACACCCGCGTTCCTGGACAAGCGCATCTACGCACGCACGATGAATACGCTGGTGTGTATTGGAGAAACCTAATGGGTAAGGCACAACGGGATAGGGAGATAAAGGACTCAAAGGACATATCAATTTGGACTGGTATGCTACCGTCCTTTGAGTCCTTATGTCCTTTGCATTAATAATTGGCTAAAACCATTTTTTAATCCCCTAAGCCCTGCAAATCATATCGTTCCATCTCTTCATTCGCGTGCTATAATAAGCACCTTACCCCCGTGGTTTTATTTCGGAAACCTATACTACACAAGGAGTTCCACCATGACCCTCTTATATTTTCCATTGGCCACACTTGTCGCAGCGGCCTGCATATCTTCGCCCCCAACCTCCAATGACCTGCAACCCCAGGTGCGCGGCAACAGCGCCTTCTGCTTTGACTTGTACCAGCAACTCCGCGGCCGGGAAGGCAACCTGTTCTTTTCGCCCTACAGCATTTCCACCGCCCTGGCCATGACCTATGGCGGCGCGCGCGGCGAAACGGAAGCGGAGATGGCGGCGGTACTGCACCTGTCCGGGGAACAGGATGCCGTGCACGGCGCTTTTTCACACTTGCAAACCCAGTTGAATGCCGTCCAGGACAAGGGAAATGTGCAACTCAGTATCGCGAATTCCCTGTGGGCACAAAATAACTATTCGTTTCTCGACACCTTTCTTGACCTGACGAAATCCCGCTACGGCGCAGGGGTGCGCTTCGTGGATTTTGTCGGGAATACCGAGGCCGCGCGTGTGGAAATCAATACCTGGGTGGAAGAACAAACCAAAGAAAAAATCAAAGACCTTATTAAACAGGGCATGCTTGAACCTTCCACGGTGTTGGTCCTGTGTAACGCCATTTATTTCAAGGGCGACTGGCTTAACCAGTTCAAGAAGGAAAGAACCCGGGATGCGGACTTTTTTGTCACCTCTGAAAAGAGTATCCAGGTTCCAATGATGAATGAGAGCATCACCGTGAAATTCCGGCGCTTCGACGGTTTCAGCGCGATAGAACTGCCCTACGCGGGGAATGACCTGTCCATGGTGGTTTTCCTGCCCGAACAGAAAGACGGCCTGAAGGCATTCGAGGAACGCCTGAACCTCGAATCCGTCACGGCATGGCTGGACGAACTCTCCAATACAATTCCTTCAGAGGTGTCCGTCAGCCTGCCCAGGTTCAAGACTACCAGCGAGTTTGAATTGTCCTCGATCCTTGCCGAAATGGGCATGTCCCACGCCTTTACAGATGCGGATTTTTCCGGAATGACGGGACAAAAGGACCTGTTTATCAGCAAGGTGGTGCACAAGGCCTTTGTGGACGTGAACGAGGAAGGCACGGAAGCGGCCGCGGCCACCGCAGTCATCATGGACAAGGCCTTCCACCAACCTCTGGCCTTCCGCGCCGACCATCCCTTTGTATTCCTAATCCGGGAAAATAAAACGGGAAGCATATTGTTTGCGGGAAGAATAGAAGACCCGGCGAAGTAACCCAACGGCCCGCGTCCACAAGAGGAAAGAAGGATCTTTTTTAGGAGCAATACCTGCGGAAGCAGGAAACGGAAAGGAAGATTATCCATGAAAATATCATGTCTGTCAGGCACCTTGGTGGTCATGCTGGTCATTACCGCCGCCGCTTGGTGCGAGGAACCGGTGAACGGACCGGCGATGCTGGAGAAGAAACTCATTGAGTATGGCTGGGATGTGCCCATGCCGGACTATATCCGTGCCAATATCCGTGAGATGGAGAAGAAGCCGTTCGATGGTCTGGTGTTCAAACTCAAGGGTGGCGGTAACGTACTGGAGCCAACGCCCATGGCCGCCGCGCAGTTTGCCGAGGATTACGAAAACGTTTCGAATATTGCCTGGGAGAAGTTCACCGACAACTTTGTGGTCGTATGGGCGGCGTCGGAGCAGGACTGGTTTAACGAGGAACAGTGGCGTGTGATAGAGGCGAACACAGGTCTGGTTACCCGGGCCGCGAGACTGGGAAGATGTGTCGGCATCTGCTTCGATCCGGAACCCTATGGAAAAAATCCCTGGAACTATGCCGAGACGGCACACATGGCTGAAAAGTCTTTTGATGATTATCGGGTTCAGGCACGAGCGCGCGGTGCCCAGTTCATGCGTGCCGTCCAGCGTGAACTGCCCAACCCGCAGATACTGTCCCTCTACCAGTTTGCCTTGTTTGACGATTTCTGCCGGCCGTCCGACCCCGTAGCCCGTGCAAAAGCGCTGGAGTTGCACCCGTATGGGTTGTATCCCGCGTTCTTGAACGGCATGCTGGACGCGGCCGAACCCGGGGCGACCCTGACCGACGGCAATGAAAACGCCTATTACTATGAATCCACGGACCGCTATTACGAGGCCTATCACCGGATGAAACAGAACGCGCTATATTTGGTGGATCCTGCGTTGTGGCCGGCGTATAACAAACACGCGCGGGCCGGTTCGGCGCTATACGTGGACCAGTATTTCGGCCTCCGTGCCGATCCGGTACTGGGCAATAAAATGACAGCAGAAGAACGTCCAAAATGGTTTGAGCATAATGTGTATTACGCGCTCAAGACTACCGACAGGTACGCCTGGTGTTACAGTGAACGGATGAACTGGTGGAAGGGGCAGGATGTGCCGCCCGGCGCGGAGGAAGCCGTCCGTTCCGCGCGCGATAAATTGAGCAAAGGGGAATCGCTCGGATTTGATCTGGCGCCAATTGTGGCGGAGGCGAAGCAGCGGCCCTGAGCGCCCGGATCATCGGTTCGATAGATTCTTCGGAAGTGCTATACCCGGCTGCGCCACACCGTAAGGAAGAGCAATGAAAAACACAGGAATGTTCGGACGTCTCCTGCCGGTCGTGGGGACAATGGCCCTGCTATGGTGGTGTATTTCCGCGCCGGCGGAAACCGCGGAGGAAACCGCACGGGGCCTGGTTACACGCCTGCTCCCGAACCATGAGGAGGCCTTTCTGTTTGAGGCCCTGCCGCAGGAGAACGGGCTGGATGTGTTTGAAGTGGAAGGGCGTGAGGGTAAGGTGGTCTTGCGCGGTTCCAGCGGTGTTGCCTTGACCTCGGCGTTGAACTGGTATTTGAAAACCTGCTGCGAAGTGAACGTGTCCCCCTGGAACGCGCCACCTGAACTGCCCGACCCGCTGCCGCCGCCGGAGGAAAAGACACGTGTGGTCACCCCGTTCCGCTACCGGTACTGTTTCAACTATTGCGTATTCAGTTATTCCATGGCGTTCTGGGACTGGCCGCAGTGGGAACAGGTGATCGACTGGATGGCGCTGCAGGGGATTAACCTGCCGCTGTCGGTGACGGGGCAGGAGGCGGTCTGGCAGGCGGTGTACCGGGACCTGGGGTTGAGTGACGCCGACCTGGATGCGTTCTTTGTCGGTCCGGCCTACCTGCCCTTCGGTTGGATGGGCTGCATGGACGGCTGGGGTGGTCCGTTGACGCGGGACTGGATAGATCGGCACGCGGCGCTGCAACGGAAAATTCTGGAACGGGAGCGTGCCTTTGGCATGACGCCCGTATTGCAGGGATTCACCGGCCATGTGCCGGAAGCGCTTTCCAGGGTGCGGCCGGAAGCGAACTATCAAAAACTTCCCAGCTGGTGCGGGTTCCCGGGCACCACGTTCGTGGATCCCCGGGACCCGTTGTTCCGGGAGGTGGGCCGGCGTTTCGTGGAGGAACAGACCCGCCTTTTCGGAACCGACCACTATTACGCGTCGGACACCTTCATCGAGATGTCGCCGCCGAGCGATGACCCCGTCTTTATCAAGGCCATGGCGGAGGCGGTGTATGGCGCCATGGCGGCGGCCGACCCCGATGCGGTCTGGCTGATGCAGGGCTGGCTCTTCGTCAACAATCCCGAATTCTGGAAGGAAGCCCAGACGGAAGCCCTGTTGACTGCGTTGCCGAACGATAAGATGCTTGTGCTGGACCTGTGGTGTGAATTCAAGCCTGCCTGGGAACTTACAAAGGCCTTTTACGGGAAACCCTGGATATGGTGTATCATTCATAATTTCGGTAACCAGGTAACCCTGCATGGCGGGCTGCCGCAGATCACGCAGAACCTGGACAAGGCCGTGAACAGCGCCGAACGGGGTGATCTGCGGGGCATGGGGCTGATCATGGAGGGACTGGATTACACCCCCGTGGTGTACGACCTCATGGGCGAACTGTTCTGGCGGCCGCAATGTTCTGACCTGAACGCCTGGGTTGCTGCCTACGCGCGGCGAAGGTATGGGCGGGACAACGCAAACGCGGCGGAGGCGTGGCGGCTGTTGTTGGCGACGGCCTATCAGGTGCCTGGACGCGCCGTTTCGGACCTGTGCATGCGGCCGAAGCTGGATAGCGCGGAAACGGTGCCGGGAAGCCAACGCAACTATGACGTGGTGCAGCTTGCCCGAGCCTGTTCGCTCCTGCTGACCGCAGCAAACGAGCTTGGCAATAACGATGCTTTCCGATACGACCTGGCGCATGTGCTGCGGCAGGTGTTGTCGGACCTGGCGGTCCCATTCCGGGCGGCAATAGCGTCGGCATACCACACCGGTGACCGTGAAAGGTTACGTGTGGCAGGGAACCGGTTCTTGGAACTGCTGCGCGATACCGATGCCCTGCTGGCCACGCGGGAGGAATTTCTCCTGGGCCGCTGGCTGGCCGATGCGCGGTATTGGGGTTGCACGGAAGAGGAGAAAGCCCATTACGAATGGAACGCCCGCAACCAGATTACCCTGTGGGGCCCTGCGGCCAGTCCCCTGAACGACTACGCGGCCAAGCAGTGGGCAGGCCTGACTGTGGGGTTCTATCTGCCCCGCTGGCAACAGTTCCTGCAGCGCCTGGACGCTTCCCTCAAGGCGGGGAAACCCTTTGACGCGGAAGGGTTTGAAAAGGACATACGCGACTGGGAGGCCGCCTGGACTCATGGAAAGGAATCCTATCCGGACAAATCTTCAGGCGATACGATTACCGTTGCGCGACGTCTATGGGAGAAATATGGCTCCGGGGCCCTGCCGGGAACGCTCTGAGTTTACTTAAGCACTGAATAGCAAAAGAAACTTGACTCATCTGAAAAGCCCCTTGAAAATTGACGGTCGTGTCTGGTAATTTTCCTGAAAGGTTTTACACCCGGCAAATACACTGCCGGCTGAATGCGGACCAAGATGCGCCCCGTTCGACTATAATCATGCACGTGGTCTTCGACGACCTCAAGTTGGACCACCTTTTTGTCGTATACCCCGGTTTGCAGTCCTATGCCCTGGGAGAGCACCTTGAGGCCCTGCCCTTGAGAATGTTGCCGGCATCCTTATAGCGGTTGCTGATACCCCCAATTCCCATTTTATTTTGTGCTATACTTTCTTGTGCACGCTTAGCGTGAAGTTTGTTTTAAGAAGGCATACACTGCTCTTGGGAAACTACCGCTGTTTTGTTTATTCCTTTTTTCAAGCGCGTTACTGGTAGGGTTTGTAAGCCTTTTACGATATCCTTCGGGAAATTTCAGGAGTAATACACATGATGCAGTACGTTCATTTGCGGCTGAATTGGTTTAGCCTGGTGTTGATGTCCCTGTTGATGGTTACGGTCCCGACCGCCGCTGATCCTGTGCCGCGCATCCTGCTTGCGGGCGACAGCTGGAGCGCGCTGATGCAGGCTTTCGACACCTACCAGGAGGTGTTGCCGGAGTATGCCGGGTATGAGAATTACCGGTCCATCGGATTTCGCACCTCCGTGGTTGGTATCCAGGCCGATGAATTTATCGCACCGGCCATGCTCGCCATTGTGGCCGAAGAGCTGGCCCTGCATCCGACCATAGATATTGTTCATTTAAGCCTGGGCGGCAATGACATTCTGTACGGCCGTTGGACACCCGACATGAGCCCAGTGCAACAGGAAAATTTGTTCAACGCCATCACGGCGGACATAGAAACGGCCATTGACTTTATTCTCGCGCTACGTCCCGATATCCGTATCGGACTGTGCGGATACAGTTTCGCTGATCATGATTATGTGGAGGTGTTGCCTACAGAAGCAAACCAGGCCATTACCGCGCTTGAGCAGAAGAAACTGGCCTTGGTACAGGGAAAAGATCGCGTTTTCTATATCCACAATCTCGGCCTCATGCAATATACCTATGGCATTCCCCAGGCGGATCCGCCCATCCCCCCACGGTCCGTGCCGTATCCGGGCGGGTACCCCGATTACGATCCCATGCCGGGCGGTAATATTCTCTACACAGCGCCGGCGGAAGCGCTGGTGGACGGTGATGTTCATCTTACCCCGGACGGATACAAGGTGGTGGCACGCCGATGCATGGACGAGTTTTACGCGGAATGGCTGTCCTGGCCGCGCGTCCTCGAGGTGCAACTACTGAGCGCTACCGCCGCGCAGGCCGAGTTCCAGGTCCGTTTTTCGGAACTGGTGAGCGGCGTGGACGCCTCCGACTTCACCCCATTCCTGGAAACCAAGGCCCTCTCTGTTATCGGCGTTTCCGGTTCAGGGGAAACCTATACGCTGGCGGTCGCCCTGGACGGTGGTGCCGGTATGGCCCGCCTCGAGGTGGTGGATGACGATACGATTCGTGATCTTGACGATAGCCCGTTGGGCGGGCCGGGAACAGGCAACGGTGTGTTCACTCACAATGGCGTCCTGGCATACCAGGATCCGCCGCCCATTGATGAGGATGATTTTGACGCATTCTTGCTTTACCTGAACACGGCAAGTGCGCCCTATACGGAACATCTTAATGGTTTCAGTTTCGCGCCCGATGTATGTGACGCCAACGGCGGCTTCCAGATGGAACCCGAGATTCAAATCTACGGCAACGGTATGCTGGAAAGCTGTGAGTTCGGCCTGATTCAGGCGTGCCTGCGCAATCCTGACTTGGACCTGCGTCCTTTCGGCGGTATCAGCCACGAAGTCGCGTTTGCCGCGTGGGCGCAAAACCTGGCCCAGATGCGCACCGATCTTGGCGGCACGGACGGCCTGGCCTTGTCGGTCCTTCGCGGGCTGGATAGTATTCTCTCGGCTTATTTTCTCTTGGGTGACTCCGTTTCAAGGCTGCTGCCTTCCGCTCTTGTTTTCGCGGCAACCAGTTACGAGGAGATCCAACTGGAACTTACCGTGCCCGACCCGATGAATTACCGGATGCTGCCCCGCTTCTTCGCTTTCAACGGTGATGCCGACGGCGACGGGTATACCAACCAGCAGGAGTATGACTACTTTATGCCGCTGGGGGGGCGCGACCTCTACGTCCAGGCCGCGCTGACGCCCTTTATCACGCTTGAATCCAGCTGCGCCAACACGGAAGGCGGCGTCTTCAGCGAGGGCGATATGTTCTGCCTGGTGGTCCCCGACCCGGTATCCTATGCCACCTTTCAGTGGATGAAGGACGGGCAGCCGCTGAATGACATCGGCTCCATACAGGGCAGCCGCTGGCGCACCCTGCATATTATGGCGCTGAGCATTTCGGACAGCGGCGATTATACCTGTGAATATGACGACGGCTCGAAGAGTCCCCGTGTTTTCGGGCCGGTGCATGTGGAAGTGATCAAGACCACGCCGACGGCATCGCCGGGCGGACTCTTTGCTCTATTGGCGTTTCTTGTCCTCATCGGAATCACAGCCCTGTACCGATTCCGCCCCGGGCATTCAGCATAGACACTCCAACTATATCCTGCCAAACCTTCGGGAGATGTGGCCATGCGTACTCTAATCGTTTTGTGTGTTTTCCTGATCACCATCGTCGCCCTGCCGGCGGCCTTCGCGGAAGGCCCCGTGGTGGAAACGGAATTTGTCCGATGGGAATTGGACGGGACAGGACGCACCGTGGCCCTCTTGGACAAGGCAAGCGGCCAAAATCTCATCGCCCCGGGATCGACCTTTCCCTTCTGCCGTATCCGAAAAGGCGACACTGCGCATGACGTCTCCGCGGTAACGGCGGAAGGCGAAACCCTGCATGTCGTATTTGGCGAAAGCGGCATCGAGGCGATCTTGCGTGTGGAACGGCCGCCCCGGTATTTCATTCTTTCCGTGTTATCCTTGAGCGACGCGGAGGTGGATGAAATGACCTTTCTGAATGTACCGCTGAATCTGAAAGGCACCCTTGAGGACGCCTTTGCGGCCTGCGCGCTGGCCCTCGACCTGCAGACCAATGTGCCGGAAATTCCCGGCCCCTCGAAACAATTGTTGGCCACCGCTTACAAACGCTTCGGCATCCCGGGCGCGTCCGTGGCGGTTGTCGCCACGCCTGCGGCTTTACTGCGCGAAGTCTTGAAAGACGCCGTTGCCGCAGCGCCGGGTCTGCCCAAACACAAGGATGCCGCCCAGCCGCCCATTGGCGGACCCTGGGCCTTGGACACGCCGGGCAACCGCGGCTCCTACCTCTTCGATTTTGGTTCCCTGACGGAAGCCACTGTGGACCAGTGGATTGACCTGGTGCACCGGTTGGGCTTCAACCAGATCGACTTTCACACGGGTTCTTCGCTGCGCTTCGGCGACTGTGCGCCCAACCCGGTGTTGTTCC
>JAKLHG010000669.1 GCA_022710255.1 Candidatus Hydrogenedentota bacterium | reverse complement strand
CCTTGCCGGCAATGATAATCATTTTCGGAAAAAATGCCGGCAAGGATGCCGGCGCTCCCAGTAACACAATACAAAGACGGTTGCGCCGCAGGCGCCTCTTCTTCCGGGCGAAGTCCCGGACGAAGCGAAGAATTTCAAGAGAGCCTGCGTTCCCAAATGGAATTCTTGTCATTACCCACATCTATTGGCAATGTTTAGTGGCAACTAAAAACGAGTGTTTGAATTCAATATCCCAACGGGATTTACGAACAAAGCCCAGGGTCGCGGTACCCCGCTACCCTGGGTTGGAACGTGCCCCTAATTTCCGTTTACCCCAACGGGGTTGCATCACATTGGTGTAAACGTCCTATGGGAAAACCGACGTAACTCCGTTGGAGTAAAAAAGAGAGAAGGAGCGACATCGCTTACCCAGGGTCGCGGGGTACCGCAACCACTGGGCAGTGGTATGGAATCCCGTTGGGATTCTGAATACCTATGTCGGCATCTCAATACCCCATCCTGAACGAAAAGATATAGGTAATGACAAGAATTCCTATTTGGGAACGAGCAGGTGACCCGTCGATACCCACTTTTGGATGGAAACGCAGGCTACCTGTAAATATTCCATCCTTTGATTTCACAGACCCGCTGAATGAAAAAATGGAGGTGCACGTTTGTCATCCATGCTTTCATGCTCAAATGGTGGATCCGTCCGAGCAGGTCCGAGTGTGTCTGGATCGTGTCCAGGTCCACCTCGTAAGGATAGCGGATATGTAGGGTCAACGTGTTTCCTTCGGCATCATAGACAAATGCCCGTAGCAGCGCCTGGTGTTCCGCCTCCATCTGCGCACTCGTTATCCTCTTTAGAGATGCCATAGCCGTAGTCTTCATTTCTGGTTTTCCTTTCACTGGTTTTGCTGTTTGTTACTCCAATCCCGGGCCCGACCGCGCCCGGGACATCCATCCGGCCATCCACAGGGGGCGCGTCTTTAAACGCCCCCTGTGGTGGCTGTGAAGTCCATGCCGGTAGTGTACGACCACCATTGTTACCTTTATAGGGGTGGTGGTCGCACGCTCTAAATGGGTGCCTAAACAAAGGGAATTTCTTCCTCATCATCGTCGTTTTCCTCCGGTGTCAGTGTGGTGAGGGGCGGTCCATCCGTAACACCGGGTACCGTGATGCGTTTTATGAGTTTGCGCTTATAGTGCATTTCGGTGACTTGCAGGAGGGCGTCAAGCCGGGCCGCTTCGATGGCGTCATACACCTCTTTGGGCTTGGCGCCCAGGGCTTCCGTCATGGCATCGACCAGATACTTCGCGTCGCCGCAGTTATTTTTCACGGCGTTATGGTTGATGACGAGGCCGGGGTGGGCCTTGATCCAGGCAATGACCTTGTACATCAGTTCGCGTGCGCGTAGTTGGAGTTCTCTGCGCGTCAGCTCCACAAGCACGCCGTTTTCTTCCCGCCGCAGCTGGATGTCAAAGATACGTTTCCCATAAGAATTTTTACTGATGCTCAAGAAGAGCGGTCCGTCGTGTTGTTCCTGGGCAAGCTGCAGTTGCCACCTGGCGGCGCCGGGCAGGGCGGAGCCTCCCCGGGCCGCGTGATGGTGCTGGATACCGTGGGCCGCCTTGCTGGTGTGGTGGGTCAGCAGGATGGTGCACCGGGTTTTCGCGGCCAGGGCGCGCAGCTGCACCGCCACGGCGTTCATGCTGGCGTTATCGTTTTCATTTGCCAGTATGGCGGCAGCGGCCAGGGGGTCGATGATGCACAGGTGGGTTTGGTTTTCCGCCAGATACCGCTCCAACGCAGTGAAAAACGGGGTGAACAGGGGGGCGCCATGTTCTTCCTGCCGGAAAAGAGGTACTAAATCGTCCTCCCCGTCCCCGGGCTGCCGGGGCAGTGCCTTCACGGTCAGCAACCCTGCGCTTTCCGCCCGTCGCCACAGTCCGGGATCGATGTCCGCCCGCTCACAGATGCGATCCAGACGCCATTCCAGCACGGGGCACATGTCCTCGTAGCACAGGTAAACAACGCGCATGGGGTTTCCCCGGTAGCCCAGGGTGTGGAGATTTACCGTGCGGCCCAGCACGCACGACAGCAGCAGGTCCAGGGTCAGCCAGCCCTTCCCAATGCCGTCTTCGCCGATGAAAAGCCCCAGCGCACCCGGGATGGGGCCGTTGTGGAAGAGGGGTTCCGGCATGGGACCGGATCCGGCGATCCTGGTCGGCGTGAACACGGCTCGGGGCGCTTCGAGATGTTTTATCCAGGCGTCCCAGGAATCACACCCGATATGCGCCGCCAGCAGTCGCTGCGGTGTGCCGTTGCGCAAGACGCCGGGCAGGCGGGTAAGGCGGCCCGGATCTTTACAGGC
>JAKLHG010000668.1 GCA_022710255.1 Candidatus Hydrogenedentota bacterium | reverse complement strand
CGACGATAGGCGTTCGAGTAGATTTTGTGGATGAGTCAACGATAGACGTTCGAGTAGATTTTTAATGAGTCAGCTCGCTGAGTTGATCTGGGCCGCCGGATGGGATACACTCCCGATTCAACCCTTCACGAAACAGGATTACGGAAAACGATGAATACTAATCTTGACGCTCAGAAAAAGGACAGCCCGGTCTGGACCGGTGGACTCGTGACGCGGCTCGGCCTGTACACGGCCATTATGGTCATCATGGGCAACATGATCGGGTCCGGTATATTCAAAAAAGCCGCCCCCATGTCCGTCGAACTCCAATCGGCCGGGCTCGTGCTGTTATGCTGGCTGATTGCGGGTTTGGTCAGCCTGTTCGGTGCCTTGTCCAACGCGGAGTCGGCCGGTATTATCGCCGGTCCGGGTGGTTTCTATGCCTTTTTCCGGAAAATGTACGGCCGTGCATTCGCATTTATTTATTGCTGGTCCAGTTTTGCCGTGTTACAGTCCGCTTCCATCGCCTCCATCGCCTATGTTTTCGGGCAGTCGGCCAATTCTCTTATCGGGTTGCCCCGGCTGAGTCCGGCCTGGGAGAGCATCTCCGTGTTCGGCGTCTTTTATCCCTTCGATAATTTCGGGGTAAAACTGTTTACAATCGCGACCCTGCTGTTGGTGACCACGGCGAACTACTTCGGCGTAATCTTTGGCGGCATTATCGCCAACATTTCGACCGGGTTGAAACTGGCGGGTATCGCCGTGGTGGTCGTTTTCGGATTGTGCGCCGGTTCCGGTTCCCTCGAACATCTCCTGCCGTTGGGGGCGAATCCGGATGCGGTCTATGGAAGCGACCTGGGGTTGTTCGGGGCCATGTTCGCCGCGTTGCTGGGAGCGTTCTGGGCATACGACGGGTGGACCAACGCCATCAGCCTCGGCGGGGAAGTGCGCAATCCCAGGCGCAACATCCCCCTGGCCCTGGTTATCGGTGTAGGCAGTATCATCGGGATCTATATGCTGGTGAATTTCGCTTATCTCTATGTCATGCCCGTGGAGGAAATGCAGGCGGTCGCCGCTTCCGACAATGGCATCATCGGCGTGGAGGTCATGCGCAAGGCCTTCGGCGGCGGCGCCGCGCAATTTGTGGCGGTGCTCATACTCCTTTCCACCTTCGGCGCCATGAACTGCCACCTGATGACGCCTTCCCGGATGTATTTCACCATGGCGAACGACGGCCTGTTTTTCAAGGCGGCGGCACGCTGTCACCCCAAACACCATACACCGTCCACCGCCCTGATTATGCAGGGAACCTGGGCGTCCATTCTGGTTTTGACCGGCACCTTTGACCAGTTGACCGACATGGTCATCTTTGCCTCGTTCCTGTTTTACGGGGCCAGCGCCTTCGGCGTGTTCGTGCTGCGGCGCACCATGAAAGACGCGCACCGCCCTTACCGGGTCCATGGTTATCCCTTCGTTCCCGCCATCTTTGTACTGTTCTGTGCCATTCTGGTGATTGTTACCATTATTCAACAGCCCCGGGAGGCGATTATGGGGCTGGTGTTGATTTTTACCGGCTGGCCCTTCTATTTCTACTGGAACCGCCGCCGCCCGGCGGAAGGATGACGCCGCAAACGAGTGGGAAGCGGCTTTTCATCTCTGAAGGGCAGGGTGTGAACGCAGCCTTGTGCAGGGCGCCAGGACAACGTATGATTGGCAACGTCCCGAAGCCGTTCGGCGGGGGAGGGGTATCTACCGGTCCAGTTCTTTCGCTTCAAACCTGCCTGTGCTGATGCGAATCCGGTCAATATCCCCGGAAAAGGGGGTGACCAGCGCAATTTCGTTGCCGATACGCAGCAGCGGATTCGAGGGCGAGCGGGGGTACCCCGGGAGTTCCAGTTGTTCCGTCAATGCGCCGTCTATGTAGAAATCGATGATGAGGCATTCCCGGAAGTTCACGGCAACATGGTGCCATTGCCCATCGGGCGGAAGGATGGATTTCGTGCCGGCCCGCTCGCCGATGCCGTAGAGCGTGAACAGGGTCTCGCCCTTGTGGTTGAGGCCTAGACGCCATCCACCGCCCAATCCATAACTGACGATGGTGGCGCCGTACTCCTGCTCCTGTTGCCCGGTATGGCGCACCCAGGCCTCCACCAGCAGCGGCGCGGTACGCAGGTCCAGGCGGCGTTCGCCATCCACGGCTTCGCAGCGGGCGCTGTGGTCCAGGTGCAGGCAGCCGCCAGTTTCCGAGGGGCCTCCCGCCCTGATTTCAGGGGCAAGTGTATCGACCGCCGGGGCAAGGGTCAGATAGTCGCGGTCGTCTTTCCAGGCCTCGCCCCCTTCCCCGTCGAAAGTAAAGGCCGCCTGGAGCCCCTTCTC
>JAKLHG010000667.1 GCA_022710255.1 Candidatus Hydrogenedentota bacterium | reverse complement strand
TATCGGGAAGCCCGACCGCCGCCTGGGCGTTGGGGGGCAGGAATTTCAATAAATCAGCCACTGTGGCGGCTTGGCCAACGGCGCAGCCCAGCACAACGGCCAGCCCGAGCAGCCCCGCCGCCAGCGCCCGAGTCCTCATTCGTCCCATACCTGTTTGAATTGTCTTTTTCATACATTGTCTCCATGTGGTTGCATGTTTATGGTGGTTCCGCGAATGCGGGCCGCTTTCATTGACAGAACACAGCGGTCATATAAAAACACGTGCAACGTACCCCTGTATTTCCATCACGGTGTATATGACGCATCGAACCGGGTTTTGGTGTCAAAAAAATGCACAACAGTTTTTGTGCATTGGTCAAGTGTATTTCTGAACCAATACAAAATACAATTCTTGTCCCAATTTAGGCTTAATTTTTTGGTTTTGTTTTTCATCGTCCAAAAGGAACGTTATCCATTCCTCCCCTCGTCCATACCTGCCTGAATAATGCTATGCGCGCAGTAGGCGTACCTTCCCAGGTGCGCCAAAATCCCACAAGTACAGGAATTATCCCTTATGGCGCACCTTGGAAAGTACGCCTACTGAAGCCCGGCATTAAATGCCCCTGCACCGATTGCGGTGCTGATGCCGCTATGGTATTATGGGAAATACAGGTTGTGTTTCCTTTACCTTGGTTTTTATGGGACGAGCGGGTAATGGCGTCTTGCGGTCGTGTCCATGTATGATTCTGTAAGCGGCAGTTAACGCTGGAAGAAAAAGGACGATAAAACCCTTGAGGAACGCTATTCATGATCTGTTGTAAGCGCAGGATATGGGGATGCTTTACACTGCTTGTGGTGGTTCTGCTTCTGGTCCCCGCCGTATTGGCGGGCGGGTATCTCTGGGCGGGCAGGGAAGTCTTTGCCGCCTATGCGGCGAAAGCGCTGGCCTCGGGGGTATTCGTCGCCGGGCGGACGCCGGAGTCCATCGCGGCCCAGGAACTGGCGGTGTTGCCCTGCCTGAAATACGAGGTGGACCGGGAGAACCGGTCGGTAACGGCCTGGATTTTCGGCAGCAGCCGCAGGACGGCGGTGTATCGGGAAGGGCTTGGGGCGGCCCTCGCCCAGGACGGCGACGTGGAAGCGCTACAACGGCAGGCGCGTCCCGAACTGGTCCTGGACCGGGAAAGCGCCGCGCAACAGCCCTGGCCGATGGGCGATGCCCCGTCCGGGAAGCCCCGTCCCCCGGGGGTAGACGAGGCAGCACTGGCGGAGGCGGTGGACGGCCTGTTCGGACCGCCCAGCCGGTTTCTCAAACGCCATACGCGGGCGGTTATTGTGGTGTATGACGATGAAATCGTTGCGGAACGCTACGCCGCCGGATTTGAAGCGAACCAGCGGTTTTTAGGATGGTCCATGACCAAAAGTTTCTTGCATGCGTTGTACGGCATCGCCGTTCGACAGGGCAGGCTGCGCGTGGCCGATACGGTCCCTTTCTGGCAGGGACCCGGTGATCCCCGGGCTGCGGTTACCCTTGACATGCTGCTGCGCATGAGCAGCGGCCTGGACTACAATGAGTTTGATTTTCTACCGCCGACGGCGCTCACCACCATGATTTTCCTGAAACCGGGCGCGGGCGATTTTGCCGCGACCCTGCCCCTGGGACATCCCCCGGACACGACCTGGGCCTATGCCAGCCCAGGGACCAATATTCTCTCCAAAGTCCTGCGGCACCATTACGGGGATGACGCCTATTACGCGCTGCCTTATCAGGAACTGTTCGGCAAAATCGGCATGCGCAGCGCCGTACTCGAGGCGGACGCTTCCGGCACCTTTGTTGGTTCATCCCTGATGTACGCCACGGCGCGCGATTATGCC
The DNA here is from genome assembly GCA_022710255.1 of Candidatus Hydrogenedentota bacterium. Lineage (GTDB taxonomy): Bacteria > Hydrogenedentota > Hydrogenedentia > Hydrogenedentales > CAITNO01 > JAAYBJ01. The sequence continues at coordinate 502 of JAKLHG010000667.1, read as the reverse complement.
CGCTTCGGCCTGTTATACCAGCATGACGGCGTCTGGCAGGGCGAGCGGATTCTGCCGGAAGGCTGGGTGGAATACGGCCGCACGCCGACGCCCACCGCCGCCGGTGGTCACTATGGCGCGCACTGGTGGCTCATTTCCCGCGGTGAACGGAAAAAGGCCGCAGACGCGGGGCATCCCCTTCCCGAGGATATTTTTTTCGCATCCGGTTTCGAGGGCCAGTTTATCGTGGTGATCCCCTCGCGCAAGCTGGTCATTGTGCGGTTGTCCTCGACCTGAAAGCCGGGTCCCCCCTCAACATGATTCACGCCATACTTGCGGCCTTTCCCGAAACGCCGGCGTAACCGTTAGGGCGGCGCAGGTGGTTTATCCGTATTTTTTTGGGAACTCTTAAGGTCAGACTTCCTGACCTCGACAGCGTTTTGACGTGGTTTTTCGGAAAACAGTATTGCACAACAGTTTGACGCAAAAGACCGTAAAGAAGGGACAGACTACCAAATAGCAA
>JAKLHG010000666.1 GCA_022710255.1 Candidatus Hydrogenedentota bacterium | reverse complement strand
CGTAGGAGTTCCGGTAACCGGCACGCCACTGGATGTTACCCCAGTTCTGAATGAAATCGAGGCGGGGCGTCGCCTGGGCAATGGTTATCTCTCTCGGCCCGAACCCGGCAAAAAACTGGTTGATTTGCTGGTTATTGGAACGATTTTGGTTGAAATCTCCCGGCGTCAAACCGAGGGTTGCCGAAAGCAGCGCGGCATCCCAGCTGAATTCCTGCATGCCGTAGGTGCAGGTCTCCGTAATATTCAGATAGTCGTATCCGCAGAGTAATATTTTCACGCGGGGATGATGGGTCCGAATCCAGGTGACCACGGTCTGCAGATCCGCCTGAATAGAATCGTACAACGCCTGGGTCTGCGCCGTGGTCCAGTCCGCCCGCCACGCCCACATGTCGTTGCCCGTGATGGACAGATGGATGATGTCAATGGAGGGCCAATTATTCAGCGACCAAGTGATGCGGTCGAGGGAGGGCATATTGGTATGGCCCGGAGGCGAGGGAAAGGTACCTTCGGGCGGGATGGCATTGCTTGCCCAGCTCGAGGCGGTCGTGCCGCCCAACGCCGTATAGGAGCCCTCGACCTGGTACGTGTTCGTGCCAAAGTTATAGTTCAGCACGGACTGAAAAGAACCCATGTCCCAGGGCCATTGGGCCCAACTATCTCCGACCATGAGAATGCGCCGTACGGCCATGGCATTCGGTGCCAGGGCAAGGAGTAGTGCCATTAACACCAGAACCAGAATTCTTGGCCCGATCTTGTGTGCCTGCTGTGTCATGAAACAGTTCTCCTGTAAAGACAAGGAAATCATCGGAACATTAAAGCGCTTCGCATTCATGTTCTGCCTTACACTTTCCGATTAAATCAATAATAGTGGATTCGCAAAATGCAGAGCAAACTTTTATTTTTCTTTATAAATCTCTTGATGTTAACTATGAATGCAGAAATATAACAATTATTCATGTGTGTTGACAGAGAATTGTTTTTTTTTCGAATCCAGGAATTATTTTGAGTACGATTTTACAAAAACGAAGGCCGAATAAATCACGCATCTGATGCATCAAAAGTCCTGTACCCTATTGAGTACCTGCGGGAAGCATATCCATCCGGAGGAGAAAGGAGGGCATAACCTTGTTCATACAACCCGAACCTGAGGACAGGCCACCAGCCTTCAGACATGTCCGGTTCTGACCTGTATGGTCCTGATGGTGATTCGGGCAACCCTACACCCCGCAGGCATAAGGCGGAATAGAGCCATTGGTTTCGGGGTTATTTAGATGAACCACACAGGAGATACTCACCATGTTAATAATGAATATGCTGATGACCATGTTGTGCGCGGCGAATGACCTGCAACTAAACCCGTTGACACCGGAAGAAGAGCGCGTCATCATTCACAAAGGTACGGAGCGCCCGTTCACCGGGGAGTTCAATAAGCACTACGAAGCCGGGGTATATCATTGCAGGCGTTGCGGCACGGCTTTATACAGGTCAGAATCCAAATTTGACTCCGGGTGCGGGTGGCCCGCGTTTGATGATGAAGTTCCAGGCGCTGTGCTACGCACACCTGACCCGGACGGGCATCGCACAGAAATTACCTGTGCCCGATGCGGCGCTCATCTCGGCCATGTATTTATGGGGGAAGGGCTTACCCCGAAGAACACCCGCCACTGCGTCAATTCGATTTCACTGACCTTCACCCCGGAAAACCAGAAGCAACCGGAAAGGTCAAGCGAAAAGGCGATTTTTGCCGGGGGTTGCTTCTGGGGCGTGGAATTTTTTCTCCAGGATGCGCCCGGCGTACTGAAGACGCAGGTCGGTTATACCGGCGGGCATGTGGAACATCCCACCTATGACCAGGTATGTCGGGGAGAAACCGGCCATGTGGAAGCAGTGGAAGTGGTATACGATCCGCAGGTGACTTCCTTTGAAACGCTGGCGGTTCTTTTCTTTGAAACCCATGACCCCACCCAGGTGAACCGTCAGGGCCCGGACCGGGGTGAACAATACCGGTCCGCTATATTCTATCTGAACGACGCCCAACGGGATACCGCAGCGGCACTCATCGAAAAACTCCGCGAAAAAGGATATGCCGTTGCCACGTCCGTGGAGAAGGCGAAACCATTCTGGCCCGCTGAAGAGTACCATCAGGGCTATTACCAGAAAAAGAAAAGCCGTCCCTATTGCCACACCTATAAAAAGCGTTTTTAGTCCGTTTGGTCTCCCCCACCTGCCGTGGAAAATGCGGGAGATTTCCAGAAACTCTCCAAATGAAACTCACCGCCGGAAAAACGTACGAAGGACCGGTGTATGGGCCAATCCCCCGGATTGATATACAGTCCGGAGTGCCCGCCCCCCTCCACGGG
>JAKLHG010000665.1 GCA_022710255.1 Candidatus Hydrogenedentota bacterium | reverse complement strand
AGCCACTGCAGGAACATGGAGCCGATCAGGCATACAATCAGCGTCCTGTTCCACACCGTGCTCTTAATGGAGGTAACGGCGCCGCCTGCCAGGAGATACAGCGGAATAATACAATGCACCGTGTAGCGCGGAAACATGCACGGGCGAAGCAGGTACGACACGACAAACAACATCAACGGCGGCAGCAGCAACCAGACGCCCAGCAGCAGTTTCTGTTCCGGTACCGCCTGGTCTGTTGGGGATTTCGTACGATAGAGGCATTCCCTCAGTGCCCTTAAAAGCAGGAACAATATCAGGACAGCGAACAGCACGTCAAGCGCCAGGCGGCCCGCTGCAACCCGTTGGGCAAAGTCATTCAAGCGAAACTGCCAGTGAAACGCGCTCACATCGTCAAAAAACAGGTCGGCCAGCAATGCGCCGAATCCAGGCTTCATAATCCAAAGGCTTGTGGAATCCTTCGGCCAGAACCGCACCGTTGACAGATAAAACAAGGTGGGCGCGAACAGCAAGGCCTGGAGAAGGGTCCAGCCCCAGAATACAACCGTCCGGCTGCGATACCGCAACAGCAAGAAACAACCCAGTGCGGCCGGTATCAGACCGGCAAAAGGATGGGTCCAGTACAGCAGGATGGAGACCATGCCGTGGAGTAACCAGGGGCGCCACCCGGGCCGCTCCAGTAACCGCAGGAACGAGAACACCGCCGCCACGGCCAGGAACACGAATACGACATACATCCGTATGCTCTGGGAGTGATGAATATGTACCGGGGAAAGGGCCAGCAACGCCGTCGCCACATAGCCCGCACGACGGCCGTAAATGCGCCTGCCCAGGCCGTATACCATCGGCAAGGTGGCCAGGCCTATGAAAATACTCAGCAACCGAAGACCATAGACGGAACCGGTCACGTAATGAGTCCAAAGATATTCAAGGCAATAATATACGGGCAGGGTAAGGGGGTCCAGCGTTCGATTCATCCACAAAAAGTCCGCAAGGGTCGGGCTATCGAGATAGACGTGGCTGGTATATTCATCCCACCACAGGGACTCATGACTGATGCCGAAAATGCGGAGCAGAAAAGCGACGGCCATCCAGAAACTCACCACCACTACGGGGTGAAACGCTTTGTTCGTGCTTGCTCCGTTCATGGACTCATCATATATAAAACAGGCGTGGGGAGTCGAATCTAAAATTCCAGGCAGGAGCCGGTTCGATTCAGGATGCCTGCGAACCATAGCCCGGTTACCGCCGCAGATGTTTAAGGGCTTCCTCACAGAGGGAGGGTCGGCTTATCTTGCTGTCCAGCGCGAGATGCTCCGGCCAGGGAAGGTAATATCGAGGGAGTTTATACCCGGGCAGAACCTGTCGCAACCGCGTATTCAACGTTTCCGCTGCGGCGTCCTGAAGGTTCCGCATAGCAATGAATGCCACCGCTATGGCCCCATATTCCGGGTCGGGCACGCCCACCACAGCGACTTGCTCCACTTCCGCCAGCGCTTTCAGGGCTTGTTCTATTTCCTCGGGATAGATGTTTTCTCCGCCGGAGATGAACATGGTATCCACCCTGCCCGTAACAAATAACCGCCCGTGATCATCCCAATAGCCACGGTCTCCGGTGGGAAACCAGCCATCTTCTGTTCCCGGCTTGTTCAGTTGTCCGCTTTCCTCATAGTACCCGAGAAAAACCGAAGGGCCCCGTACTTCAATGTTACCCTCCGGCGATATACGCACCGTACCCGGCATCAGAGGCCTGCCGCTGCTGTATAAATCTTCCAGCGTTGCACCTGGGCTGGTCGCGACGAGTTGTGCGGAAGTTTCCGTCATGCCGTAACTTCGGATTAGCGGGCCCCCCGCTTCCCAGGCCCGTTTGACTAGAACCGTATCCACGGGCGCACCGCCCAGAAGAATTCCTTTCATATTCCGCAACAGTTCCCTTCCTTTTGTGGACTCCATCAACCGGTGCAGCTGGGTAGGCACTAAAGAGGTGTAGCCCGCCTCCGTTCGCACCAGTTCCTCCTCCAGGGGAACGCCCTGCCGGGGAATGGCGACAGCCGCACCGGCCAGGGCACAGCGGAACAGGATCCCAAGGCCGGAAACATGATACAGGGGCAGCGAAAGAAGCCAGATATCGCCCTGTCCCAGGGGCATGTTCGCATTCGCCGCGCACGCGGCATACCAGTGATTACCCAAGGAATGCACCGCTGCCTTGGCGGTTCCCGTGCTGCCGGAAGTCATCACCATGGTGGCAGGCAGGCTGCCGTCCAGCAGGGGCGTCAGCCCTTCCATCCCCGCCGTCTCCGCCTGTTCTTCCAATTCCTGAAAGGAAACGCTAGGCACATGTATCCGATCCAGAGCGGTCTCCATGCCCGT
>JAKLHG010000664.1 GCA_022710255.1 Candidatus Hydrogenedentota bacterium | reverse complement strand
GACGATAGGCGTTCGAGTAGATTTTGTGGATGAGTCAACGATAGACGTTCGAGTAGATTTTTAATGAGTCAGCTCGGCGTTTTGATTCGCTTATTGATAAATGGTATACTATCCGGTAATCGGATTGATTTTTCGTTCCCCCCCCATGAGGAGACTCCCTTTAATGGCAAACATCAAATCGCAAAAGAAACGCATCGTAACAAATGAACAACGGCGGCAGAGAAATATCGCCGTACGGTCGCGAGTAAAAACACTCGTAAAAACTGCGGACGCGGCGGCCCCGAACAAACCGGCGGAAGAGGCTGAGCGCGAATTGAAGGCGGCTCTATCCTCCATCGATCGGGCCTGTTCAAAAGGCATTATTCCGCCCAACCAGGCAGCCCGCCGCAAATCATCGCTTATGCAGCGTTCCAACAGGGCACGTCAAGCCAATGCCGGTTAATCCGCGCGGCAACTTCTTTCCAAGGGCCGAACACACGCGCTAATTGAATCAGGATGTGTATCAAGGACTGAGGGGTCTTATACATGACGGCCATTTCCATCCTAACAGGTGAAAATGGCCGTTTTTCTTTGACCTTGCCCGGGGCGGGCATGAGCAATTAATACCATGACTTGAAAACTCCCGGCGTTTTATCTCATAATTGTTTAAAGTTTAATTGTTAGTTCATTTACAACCAGTTTTTTGTATTGCTGGAGTCCGACGGAGAGATACGACCATGCCTTGGATAACATTTATGAAGGAAGTTATACGGGAAAACAAGACGACCGGCGCACTGGGTCCCAGCAGCAAAGCCCTGGCGGAAGCGGTGACCGCTATCGCGGACCTGCCCAGTGCCGGGATCATTGTAGAATATGGCTCGGGTGAGGGCGTCTTTACGGAAGCCATTCAAAGGAAGATGAACGTCGGCAGTTTCTTCATGGCTTTGGAGGTCAATCCGGTGTTGGTGGCTGCCACAAAAAAACGTTGCCCCGGAGTAAATGTGATTCATGGCGGCGCGCAGCACACGGCGAAATACCTGCGCGAGGCGGGTTACGACCACTGTGATGTCATCGTTTCCGGCCTCCCATGGTCGCGTTTCTCCGATACACTCCAGGACGAGATACTTGAGGCAACCCATCAGGTGCTCCGCCCGGGCGGACGCTTCGTAACCTTTGCGTATGCCTTCAGTCCGCTCTTCAAACCCGGACGCCGTTTTTTCAAAGAGAAACTCCCCGCCACCTTCCCCGGAGTTGAGCGAATCGGTCCCATCTGGAAGAATATGCCTCCCTGCCATGTTTATGTGGGCGTCAAACAGGCCTGATTTCCTTTTCCAGCAAGCATGGCTTATACCCCAGCTTTCTGATGGCCTCCAAAATCGGTTCAGGGTCTTTCAGGGTACCGACAACTTGAGCCGTGCCTTTTTCGGCATTAATGGCCACAGTCTCTACGCCGGCAAGGGATTTCAATTCACGGGTCAACGCACGGGCGCAATTCTCGCAATGCATTCCCGACACGGAAAGTTCGATACGTTGCTTATCTCCCTCAAGGGACGGGTACGGACCCGCTTTGCGGAACCAGCAGGTACGCCACTTATGCCCATAAAGGCTGTTCACCAGAACAGCCACCAGAAAAAAAGCAGCCATAACACTAAACCATCCCGCCCCCTCCCCTTCGTGCATATGCATCCGCGAAAGTCCATGTAAATCTGCGGGGAGATGCCTTGCCAGCATATCAAAAAACAACCCGGACAAAATACCTCCGACGGCAACCGTGCCTACATAAATGGCCGACGCTTTTCTCCCGAGCAAGTTCCAAACCGTGGCTATGGTAGCGGCGTTAGTGGCCGGTCCAGCGATCAGAAAGGCCAGCGCGGCGCCGGGAGAAGCGCCTAGATGAATAAAACCCACCGCAAGAGGAATTGAGGCCGTTGCACACACATAAAGGGGTATCCCGATAGCAACCATCACCACCATGGCAAGCATACCGCCGCCAATATAGGGAGCAAGCACATCCTGCGGCAATAGGGCTCCCATCAAACCGGAGAGCACGATACCCACGACAAGCGGTTTGGCTATGTCTCGGGGTAACGTCACGAAACCATACCGCAACACTTCCAACAGGCCACGCTTGACCTTGCCATCCACCGGACAACACTCCTGATCCGGCCTATCGTTACTTCGCGCTGAGGTGCAACATTCTTCTTTTCTTTCCACCAAGGCCACTGCGGCGCCACCCGCGATACCGGTGACAAACGCTATCAGAGGCCGAAAAACGCCTAATACAGGTCCCAGCAATCCCCAAGTCGCCAGAATAGAGTCCACACCGGTTTGCGGCGTGGCAATCAGGAATCCCGTTATCGCCGCCCGGCTCGCGCCTTGTCTGCGCAACGATG
>JAKLHG010000663.1 GCA_022710255.1 Candidatus Hydrogenedentota bacterium | reverse complement strand
ATGTGGTCCCGGAAAAAAATCTGCTGGTAATTAGGGGCGCCGTGCCCGGCGCTAATGGCGGCATGATTATGGTCAAACACACAATGAAGGGAGCCAGATAAGCCATGGTACCCCTTAAAGTTGTAAATATGGATGGCGTGGAGCAGGATGCCGTCGAAGTCAGCGAACAAGTTTTCGCCGTGGAAACAAGCGAGACGCTGATTCATGATGTTATTACCGGTTTGCAGGCTGCTCAACGGCAAGGCACGCATTGCACGAAAACCCGCGCTGAGGTTTCCGGGGGCGGTTCAAAGCCGTTCCGCCAAAAAGGAACCGGCCGCGCGCGTCGGGGCAGTTCGAGGGATCCGTTGCTGCGCGGCGGCGGCACTATTTTCGGACCCAAGCCTCGGGAGTATCGCAACAGGATTACCGTCGCAATGAAGCGTAAAGCAATCTGCGCGCTGTTGTCGGACCGGGTGCGTTCAGAACGCCTGTGCGTGCTGGCGGATTTCATGATGGACCAGGCCAAAACCAAACTATTCGCCGCCATGATGGATAAAGTTGCTCCGGGAAGCCGGCGCACGCTGCTGGTCACTGCCGATTATGACACGAAAGTGCTGTTGTCCTCGCGGAATATACAAAATGTATCCGTGCGCACGGCGGCGGATGTGTGCGCTCTTGATGTGATTGGCGCTACCCAGGTGGTGCTGCAGCGTGAAGCGCTTCCAAAACTTGAGGAACGATTATCATGACCGTGGAATACCATAAAATCATAGACAGGCCCATTGTAACGGAAGAGTCTCAGATTCTTCGCGAAAATGGGAACCACTATGTATTTCGTGTCAGCGCGACGGCCAACAAGCGGCAGATTCGCGACGCCATCGAAGACATGTATCGCAAAGAAGCGATAAAAGTGGTTTCTGTAAACACCATGAACTACCGCGGCAAGTCTCGCCGCCAGATTGGCACGCGCCGTACGGGCCGGCGGGCGCATTGGAAGAAAGCCATTATTACCCTGCGCCCCGGCGATCAAATTGAACTGATCTGATGGAGACCTTCAAACCATGCCATTAAAGAGATTTAAACCTTATACCCCGTCACGGCGCACCATGACTGTGTCTGACTTTTCGGAACTGGCCAAGAAGAAACCCGAAAAGGCGTTACTCCAATCCAAGAAACGGATTAGTGGCCGTAACAACATGGGGTGTGTCACCATGCGCCGTCGCGGCGGCGGTTCAAAACGCCAGTACCGCATTGTGGATTTCAAACAGGACAAGGACGGCATTCCAGGCAAAGTCGCGGCTGTTGAGTATGATCCCAACCGTTCCGCGCGGATTGCTCTGGTCGTTTATGCCGATGGCGAGAAACGCTATGTGCTTGCGCATAATGTCGTAAAAACCGGGCAGACGGTCATGAGCGGGACCGCAGCGGAGTACGAGGCCGGCAATACCATGCCTTTGTCCAATATTCCCATGGGTAGTTTGGTATACAATGTGGAAATGACTCCCGGCAAGGGCGGGCAAATCGCGCGTTCCGCCGGTAACAAGTGCCAGTTGCTCGCAAAAGAGGGACGGTTTGTCGTCCTGCGCCTGCCCTCGGGTGAAATGCGGCGTGTTTTGAGTGAATGCCGCGCGACGATTGGTACCGTAGGCAATGAAGAACATGGAAATGTCGTGCTCGGCAAGGCAGGCCGGAGCCGTTGGCTCGGGCGAAGGCCGAAAGTTCGTGGCGTGGTCATGAATCCAGTGGACCATCCCATGGGCGGTGGTGAAGGACGCTCTTCCGGCGGCGGACATCCCGTGACGCCTTGGGGTGTGCCGACCAAAGGGTACAAGACCAGGAAAAAGAAAAATCGTTCAAATAAATTTATTATCAGGCGGCGCAATGCATAAGGCATGGGCCGGAGTCGAACGCCGAATCGCGGCGGAGCCGCAGGTGGTCCATGGGGACGTTTTTCGGGCCTGAACAATAAAGGAGAATACAGGTGCCCCGTTCATTGAAAAAGGGTTATTTTATCGATGACAGTCTGCTGCAGAAAGTAATCAAGCAGCAACAGGAAAGGGATCGCCGAGTCATCAAAACGTGGTCCCGTCGTTCAACCATTGTTCCGGATATGGTCGGCCTGACCTTGGCGGTACACAACGGTAAATCCTTTGTCCCCGTCTTCATCACTGAAAACATGGTCGGCCACAAGCTGGGTGAATTGGTTCCAACCCGAACCTTCCGCAGTCATGCGGGTGGCAAATAAACAGGAGACCCGGTAATGTTAACAGCCAGGGCAACATTGAGAAACATACGGCTTTCGCCCCGCAAAGCGCGGTTGATCGCCGATTCCATCCGCGGCAAGCGGGTGTTGGATGCGCGCGACATCCTGCAGTTTTCACCGCAGCGGGCTGCCGAACCCGTGCACA
>JAKLHG010000662.1 GCA_022710255.1 Candidatus Hydrogenedentota bacterium | reverse complement strand
CTGGGAAAGACAAGGTGCTCTCCCGATGTGACATTGATTTGCATAGGCGAGGCATTTACCATGAATTATTCCGGGGGGAATGCTGCGAGAGTGAGTTAGGCCGACTGTCCGCCGTCATTACACAAAAGCATGTGGATGTTCTTGTAGGCATGGGTGGCGGGAAGGCCATAGACACGGCGAAAATTGTTGCGGATCGGGCAAACATTCCCGTAATCATTGTTCCCACCATCGCTTCCACCGACGCGCCCTGCAGCGGTTGTGCGGTACTGTATTCAGAGAACGGGGTTTTCGATTCCGTATACTATCAAAAAATGAATCCGGCCGTAGTGCTTGTTGATGTGGATATCATCGCCGCGGCGCCGAGCCGCTTTCTGGTCGCCGGGATGGGCGATGCGCTGGCGACATGGTTCGAGGCGAGGTCATGCGAACGTACCCAGTCGGCGAATGAGTGCGGCGGATATGGCACCATGGTCGGACAGGCCATTTCTAAACTGTGCTATGAAACCGTGCTTTCCTATGGCGCGGCGGCTAAGGTTGCCAGTGAGATGCATATTGTCACCCCCGCCTTGGAGCGGATTATCGAAGCGAATATCCTGTTAAGCGGAATCGGGTTTGAGAGTGCCGGATTGGCGGCGGCCCATTCCATTCACAACGGCCTTACCGCATTGACGGCAACCCATGCCTTCTACCATGGCGAAAAAGTCGCTTTCGGCGTGCTCGCCGGGATTCAACTTACCGACGCGCCCGAGAAGGAGTCGGAAACGGTATTCTCATTCTGTGAGGATATCGGTTTGCCAACCACCCTTGCGGATATTGGCGTTGACAACACGGACAGGGAAGGACTGATGAACGCGGCTGAAAAAGCCTGTGCCCCCACGCAGTCCATCCATCATGAAGCAGGCATCATCACTCCCGAAAAAGTGTTCAATGCCATGCTTGCCGCAGATGCCATCGGTAACAACAGAAAACATTGTGGAAGGAATACAGGGGCTAGTCGTTTGTCAAATACTTAAATCGTCGTGAAAGAAGAGTCATTTATAGCCCTTTCGTATTTTTTTTCTACATGGGTATGATGCATCCACGTGGATGGTTGTGTCTGCAAGAAGAACATCTAATTATGATGGATGAAATATAACCATCTACGCTTCGTCCGGACTTTGCCCGGAGGAAGTGGCGCCTTCGGCGCAGCTATTTGTGTATCGCGTTACTGAGAGCGCCGGCATCCTTGCCGGCAGTGATAATCATTTTCGTCAAAAATGCCGGCAAGGATGCCGGCACTCCCGGTATTTTCAAACTCACAATTAATTGTCAGCGAAATGGCCTTAAGCGCCTATGGCATCGCGAAACGATGAGCGTGGTTCTTACGGATGCCGCTGTCTATATCGCCACTACCAACCCCGGGAAACATTGGTATGAACTGGCGGCGGCGGTAGCGCTTGTACGAGTAGGACTGGTACGACGTGTATGACTGGAGGAAAGTTAGTGCTGGACAAAATTAGTAAAAGATATTATCGTCCTGCCATGATTTCTTTCAATCGCGGATAGGCTTGGAGCAGGGTTTCAGGAAGGGCGTACCGGAATATGCCAAAGGAGGCCTGTAGTTCCAGTGCGTTGACAATCGCTTTGCCCTGGTAGTGGTTGTTGGTGACGATATACAGGTCATTGACCTGCTTTTGCATGGCCATGATTTTGTCCACCCAGGGGGCGAGTTCCTCTTTGCTGTAGAGGTAATTATACCGGTCATCGCGGCCGGCGTCCTGTTTGAACCACTGTTCCGCGTTGCGTCCGTGGAGGCGCACGTAGGCGAAGGGGGCGGTTACTTCCGCCGAGGGGGTGATGCAATCTTTCAGGCCGGGCTGGTCTATGTTGCAGAAGGCGATTCCCCGTTCGCGCAATCCTTCAAAGAACTCGGGGACCGCCCAGGATTGGTGCCGCATTTCCACGCACAGGGGCAGCCCGTGCAGGGCGTCGGCGAGGCGTCCGAGGTAGGTTCTGGCGGCCGGGGTACGCTTGAAACTCCAGGGGAACTGGAGCAGTACAGCGCCCAGTTTACCGGGTTCGACCAGGGGATTCATGCTGTCGCGGAAGGCAGCGGCGCAGATGGTGTCAGGTGCTTCGCCGCGCTCGTGGGTGAGTCTTGCGGGCGCCTTGACCGCGAAGCGGAACTTTGGATTCGCTTCGGTTTGGGCGAGCCAGGACGAAAAGAGGCGGGGCGCTATGGGCCGGTAGTAGGTGACGTTGATTTCCACCAGGTCCATCCATTGGCTGATCTGGGCGAGGGGATGGCGGCAGGTTTCGGGATAGACAATACCCTTCCAGTCCGGGTAAGACCAGCCCGCCGGGCCGATGAAGATAGTGGCGCATCCGTTGCCGTTTTTCTTTATGGAAACC
>JAKLHG010000661.1 GCA_022710255.1 Candidatus Hydrogenedentota bacterium | reverse complement strand
AAGCGGGACAGGAGGAGGCGGAATTTCTTTTTCATACGATGCGACAGGAAAACCCCGAGATTTCCATAGACTTCCTTTCCGGTGCACGTGTAGAACGTATCGATGTCTTAACACGGTTGGAGCAAACGGACATTCTTTATTACGTGGGACATGCCTACCATGACTCTGTTCATCCATCTGATAGTGGGTGGCTTTTAAGTGGTGGATGCATTACGGCTTCTGATTTCAGGAAGCTGGACCATCCTCCCCGTTTCGTCTTTGCCAACGGATGCGAGACCGGAAAGGAGGCCCAGTGGGGGCATGAATATGCCTATAATTCAGAAGTATATGGTATAGCAAGCAGTTTTATTCTTGCAGGGGTTACCAATTTCATCGGGTCCATGTGGCCGATAGCCACCGAAAGCAGTACTCTTTTTGCCCAGAATTTGTTTCAAGGCCTTGTTCGTCACCTTTCTGTCGGCGAGGCACTAAGACAGGCACGCCTACAGTTGATACATCGTTGTGGGCAAGCGGAAATCGTATGGGCAAGCTATGTCCTTTTTGGCGACCCAGGCAACCGGATATTTGAAAACAAGAAGGTGTAAGCAAATTGCGGGAAATGTCGTCTAATATGCATGAAGAAGACCAACAGCTGGTTCAAGCCTGTGTTAAAGGCGAAGATGAAGCATGGCGCGTATTCAAAAAGAAATATGACCGTTTAATAAAAGCCACGGTATACAGCATGGCGCAACGGATGACGATTCCGGAATACGAGGTGGAAGATTTGACCAGTAACGTTTACGAGAAACTATTTATCAACAGCGCCCAGTGCCTGCAACAATGGCGCGGTCAGGCCCGGTTGTCCACATATCTGGTACAGATCACGCGCAATTTATGCACCGATTACGCCAGGGTTCGCTTGAAAATGCGCTCGTCGGATGAATCAAGCAAGATATTGAAACATATGCCTGTGCATGCCCACACATTTGAGGACGATAATGATCGCCAGGCTCTCTTGGACGTTCTTCACGAGGGAATGGGAAAAATACCAAGCCAACAGGCCGTGATACTCAAGATGAGAATGGAAGGTGCCACACTTCGCGAAATTGCGGATATGTTGCGCCTGCCTGTTGGTACGGTTTCTGTATATAATTCACGGGCCATGGCAACGATGCGGGAGCGCTTGACGCTAAGCCGGAAAAGTTAAGACCCAGTTCGGGATAGTGAAAGGTTATATTCATGAAACGGCCAAGCCTAAGTGACATAATAGAAGCTGCGATTGAGGTGGCTGACAGTCCGGTTGTTTCGGAACGAACGAGTGCCGTGATGAAGTTGTGTCAAAGAAACCCGGACGATGAACAAGTATTCCAGGATTATGTTGAAACAGCAAGGCTGCTTTCCGACCAGGCGCATGCGAGGGATACACAAGATCGAACTGCGGACTGCCTCGATGATAATGATCTGTCGGCCTTGGCAGAAGGGGTTTTATCCGGTGGCGCTTATGACAATGCCTGTTCACATTTGGCCGCTTGTGCCTATTGCCGTAAGGAATTAATTCAATTGCACCGGCTTCTTCAGCAAGTAGAACCCTTGTTTCCAAACGTTCTGGAATTCGTTATTCATATCGTGCATAAAGGTGTGGAACTGTTGAAATCGCCCGAAATTGGGTTTTCCGCGGTCCAGTTGGCACCGGTGCCTGTCCTCGGTACCGGCGAAGCTGTGATGCCCGCCGGAGCAGTATCGGCATGTGCGTGGAAACAGGAAGCAGCCCCTTTTTCACTGGATTTTTCAGCGATACACATTGATACGGAACACTTAGATTTGTGCCTGCGCGTTACGAGGGATGATGCCCCCATATCTGGTACATGTCTGATGCTTTACAAGGATGGCCGGCTGTTGCAGTCTGAGACCATCCCTCCCGGGGGGCGGCTGAAACTTCATAATCTTCACTGTGGATCTTATAATCTTGAACTGTGTGCTCCTTCCGAAGGTCCTTTGCGATTCAGTATTAAATTAAGTTCTGAATGAGCGTAGCGTTGTTCTCAGGTCACTATTGTCCCCAATAGGGTTCCATTATTCATTGCCCAAAGGGAACGCCACCATTCTTCTCTTTGTTCAAACCTGCCCAATAATTCTTATGCGCGCAGTAGGCGTACCTTCTCAGGTGCGCCAAAAATTTCACAAGTACAGGAAGACCCTTAGGGTGAAATATCATCTCAATCAGGGTACAGCGAAAGGCTTGGAGTAAACGTTTGCGCTGATGCTCCGTCTTGTGTTCCCCGTAAGCAAAGGATTGGATAAAGACGTTCTACAATCGGCCCTGCAGAATCACTTCATCTCTGCGACACAGCAACGCTTTCAGTTCACGATAATCCTTGCTGCCAAATACAGGAGGCCATTCTGGACAAAGATCCGTCTGAAAAGATA
>JAKLHG010000660.1 GCA_022710255.1 Candidatus Hydrogenedentota bacterium | reverse complement strand
CTTCAGATTCAACACCATACGCTCCCCGCGCAGCCCCTTGAGGCGCTCACTGTTCACCACGGGATTCCCGGAAAAAACCAGCTCTCCCGAGTCAAAATTCCATTCGGCACGCCCCGCGCTGATTTCCGCATCCGGATGTGTCACCAGGACATTGGTTTCCATCGTGATGGTTGATGGCGTAGCCTTGCCTTCGCCCCAGGTAAATTTCATGCTGCCCGCCTTGATGGGCAGCGGCGCCAGGCCGGGGTCGGTGGATACCAGGCGGATGCGCACGCCCCCGGTCATCTCCTCGATGGCCCCGGTCGCAAAATTACCCCGCATGCTGCCCGCTTCTATCTCCATGGAAGAATAACCGCCCAATGAATTTTCCGCACGGGCAGACCCGAACAACAGCATCAGGGCAAGCAACGTCATGGTTACGGTGTTCTTACTCACTACAGTTCCTTTCCGAAACGTATCACGCCGGATACATTTACCAGTTCGAAATGCCGGTCGTCGGGATATAGCCGCAACCCGGCAGCATTCAACTGCAATTCCGGGTCGTCAATGATCACCGGGTTGTCCGTTCTGGCCATGCCCGCTGAAGTTTCATCCCCCCGTTGCCAGTAAACATCGCTCAACAGCATTTTCAACGCCCCCGCGGCAAGGCGCACTTCACCTTCGAGTACGGCGCTTTTGTCTTGTTCAAAACGGCCGCGCTGCGCCTCCAGCGTGATTTCCTCCGCGTCCCGGGTATAAATAACCGCATGGGCGCCTTCAAAACTGTAGGTCTGGCTGTCCTCAATGGAAAACACATCCGCCTTTACCCACAGTTCCGGCCGGCCGGGAGCGCCGTCAAAGGGTACTTTACGGTGCATATACAGGTTAATTCCCGTCATCTGCATGGATTCCTCCCCAGCCTGGCCCGCCTGTTCCGCGGGTTCTCCGGACGCCGGAGCCCCCGCGGCACCCGTATCCGCTTCGGACGGCAGGGGCGCCTGGGGCGACGGGCCGCTGCAAGAGACGGCCAAAATCGCCGCCAGGAAAAGCCCGAAACGAATAGGGTTCATGTGCCTTTCCCTGTATTTCGGTAATAAATGGCACGAAGCCCCTTTAAGGTCAACAGAGGGTCCACTTCGTCAATACGCCTGGCAACACCCGCTATCACCCGGGAAAGCCCGCCGGTGGCGATGACCTTGGGGGTACGACCGAGTTCCTCGGCAATACGCACAATCAGCCCGTCCACCATATCCGCGTAACCATAGGTTAACCCCGCTTGAATATTGGTCACCGTATTCCGCCCTATCACCGATTTAGGAGGTACAATATCCACCCGGGGCAACCGGGCGCAACGCTCAAAAAGCGAATCGCCGGATAATTGAACGCCGGGAGCAATAACCCCGCCGAGCCATTCCGCGTTTTCCGTCATGACATCCAGGGTCGTCGCCGTGCCGAAATCGATGATGACCAGGGCGCCGGAATGCTCCTCAAGAGCGCCCGCCGCGTTGGCAATGCGATCCGCGCCGACCTCCTTGGGGTTGTCACAGTGCAAAACGATTCCGGTTTTTATGCCCGGTTCCACCATAAGCGCCTCAATGCCAAACGCCCGCTTGCTGACGTGCTGGATTGCGCCGTTCAACGGGGGCACCACACTGGACACGCAACAACCCGTTATACGGTCCGGTTGTATGCCAATACTCTGAAGCAGCATGGCCAGCAAAATATGCAGTTCATCCCCCGTCCGGTAGTTCGAGGTTACAACGCGCCACTGGCCGACCAGTTTGCCTTCTTCATACAAACCCAATACGGTGTGGGAATTGCCTATGTCTACTACCAATAGCATACGGTCAGCTTCCTTCCGGGCGGGATTAGACCTCCCCGCACCTGGCATCGCCCAAGCGGACAACCTTCACACAACATGCCACGCATAGCAATAAGATTCATACTATCAACACTACGCTCAAGGCCCCCTCTTCGCATGTATCCCCGGTTCGAGTTGAATTTCAAAACAACACTTGTACGTAGTCTATAAATTAAAGTGGTCTAAAAACAAACATGGAAGCCTTCGTAATAGCTTCCGCAGACGTCCGAAAGCGGTTCAACTGCCCCGCATCCGTTTAGAGCCCGCCTTCATGACGACCACTTCGAAGTACATCAGCAGTGCCTATTTACGTGGGCTTTCGAACATTCCCCATTCCCTCCAACGGCCTCATCATGACACCGCGAATCTGTCCTTGAGACCTATAGGCAGGACACTGCCTAGACCCATCTGAGTGTCAGGCATCCTGTTGGTTTCGATTCGCAGCAGTTCCCGTACCCCATGCTACCTAATAGCATATTTTGGGTAAAGGGTATCTGGAGTATGAAAGGGAAAACTGCGGGGTTCTTGAATGCATCGGACAAAGCCAATGGAACAGCGTCTCCCCCTGAAT
>JAKLHG010000066.1 GCA_022710255.1 Candidatus Hydrogenedentota bacterium | reverse complement strand
ACACGCCGTAGCGCAGTTCCCGGGGGCGCCGGTCCTGTTCGAGCAGGCGCGCATCCAGCCAGGCCGCCGACTGCGACGGATCGCCCAGCACGGCGGACAGGCCGATAATCCGCACGCCCGCGCCGCGTAGCCGCGTCAGCAGCAGTTCCACCGCCGCGCCGCGTTCCGGATCCGAGAGCACCTCGAGTTCGTCCGCCACCACCAGCGACAACTCGCGCAGTCGCTCGGGGCGGGACACGGCCAGCCGCTCGAGTTTTTCATACACCGCCACGGCGATATCGAACTCGCCGCGTTCGAAGGCGCCGTCAAAGGAACGGTGGTCGCGGGTGCATACGATAATGCGCACGCCGTAAGGGGCATACTTGGCGCGGAATTCATGATACTTTTCCTCGGCCAGCGCCTTGAGCGGCAGCAGGTAGGCCGCCTTGCGCCGCCGCAGCGCCGCGCGGACCGCGGCCATCTCGCCCACAAAAGTCTTGCCCGAACTCGTCGGCGCCTGCACCAGCAGGTTGCCCTCCTCGAACAATCCGTACTCGCGCACCGCCTGTTCCTGCAGCGGCAGCAGCCGCGTGCCCTGCTGTTCCCGCCAACGCATGATAAGGGTCGCGGGAATACCATATCCTGCCAGTTCCATCATATCCATAGCCGTACCTCTTCTGTTTCGATTGAGCCATTGTTACAATAAGGTACCCTACAGTATACTGAAAAAATTTTCAGTTGTCAACAAAAAAAGAGGTGAAAAATAACTTAACGCTAAAGGTATAGGGGAGAGGGGGCAGGGTTTTGCCGTATACCTGTGCTACGTCTATGTAATTGCTTCGGACCCGTTTTTAAAATCAACGACCTATCGATGGGTTTTACTCCAACCAGTTGTAATGGTTGCGAACAGACTGGCCGTTCTTCTGATGAAGCGAAGACGCCTGATTTTAAACGACGCAGGAATAAAAAGCCATCTTTCAGGGTTTCAGAGTGTTGAAGGGCTGTGATAAACACTTTTGCTCTTCATAAATGGTACCTATCACTATCCAACCAGGGAGACCAACCAGATGAAACAAATGATGCTGCTTGCGACCGTCCTGCTCGTTACAGGCGTATCCGGATGCGCCCGTTATGGTCCCGAACCGGAAACTGTGCCCTACGTGGATATCCAGCGTTACGTGGGCCTATGGCATGAGATAGCCTCGAATCAGGTCTTTTTTAATAAGGGACTTGTCGGTGTGACCGCGGAATATGGTGTGCTCAACGAAAACCAGATCAGCGTACTCAATTCAGGCTATAAGAATACCATCGACGAAGCCAACAAGAGCTCCATCACGGGCGTAGCCACCGTGGTGGATACGGAGACGAATTCCAAACTCACGGTGCAGTTTGACATGCTTTTCGGGGCGTTGACGAAGGGAAAGTATTGGATTGTACTGCTGGATGAAGAAAACTATGAGTACGCCGTGGTGACGGACAACCGGCAATTCACCCTGTTTGTGCTCAGTCGCACTCCTGAGATGGACAAAGACCTGTACGACGGTATTCTGGCGGAATTGGAAGCGAAGCAAGTGGATACTTCCCGGCTCAAGGTCACGGGCATGTTGAATTAGGGTAAGCAGGACCCGCGGGACCGGCAGGGTGTGCAATAGGGCTTTAGCGATAGGGAAAGTCCAGCCCACGCAAACAAGCGGGCGATCTTAAGGGGTGCGCGCGTTGCGTATAACGTGTTGAGTTCCCCTGCGTGTCCTACCGGTCCACACCGGATTTATATTTCTGCCGCACATGACGCATAATACCTTCATGGAACCGATGCGGATAGCGAAATTAATGGCCCAGCGGGGGATGTGTTCCCGCCGGGAAGCGGAAACCTTGATTGAGCGGGGCTGGGTATGTGCCAATGGGGAGAAGATACTCTCCTGCGCCACGCGGGTAGCCCCAGATGCGGTCATCACACTGGAGGAACAGGGCCGGCGTTTCCTTTCGAATCACGTGACCATACTACTCCACAAGCCCGTTGGCTTCGTCTCCGGTCAGCCGGAAAAGGGATATGCGCCCGCAGTGTCGCTCATCGTTCCTGAAAACCAGTGGAAACCCTCCAATGCGTCCCTGCCAAAAAATCTGACCGCGGGCCTGGCGCCCGCCGGACGTCTCGACATTGATTCGCAGGGACTGCTGGTCCTGACCCAGGACGGGCGCGTTGCCCGCCGCCTAATCGGCGGCGACACCAAAGTGGACAAGGAATACCTGGTGCGGGTGAAGGGCGAAATCAACGAGCAGAAGCTGCGCCTGCTAAACCATGGCCTTTCGCTGGACGGCAGGCCGTTGAAGCCCGCCCGGGTCTCCTCGCTACATCCCAATGAACTGCAGTTTATCCTGTGGGAGGGGCGCAAACGCCAGATTCGCCGCATGTGCGCGCTGGTGGGGCTCGAGGTGGTCCGGCTGAAGCGGGTCCGCATCGGACGCGTTACCCTGGGCCGCCTGCCTTACGGGAAATGGCGGTTCCTGGCGGAAGGGGAATTATTCTAGCAAATCGGAGCAAATCGGGGACAGACTACGAAATAGCGCTGATGGGTAAAGAAATTGAATTGAAGGTTATCGCGGCCTATTTCGTAGTCTGTCCCCGATTTGCTTGATTTGCTCTGAAATAGGCGTAGGTCGCATACTGGGCGCGGCGCCCTCCCCGCCGTCCACGAACGTAGGTGTTTTGCTGGACTTTGTCCAGGATGCGCGCCTTGCAGTTGTCTTCTATCTGTATGCCCACCATATCCAGCACCTGTCTCTTGATGTCCGGGTCGTAAATGGGGAATGCCGCTTCGACACGCCAGTCCAGATTGCGCTCCATCAGGTCCGAGGAACTCATGAATACCCGGGCCTCGTCGCCGCAGCCGAACGCATATATCCGCTGATGCTCCAGAAACCGGTCAAGGATCGAAATGGCGCGGATATTTCCCCCGGGGATAATCGCGCAGGTGGTTCGCACGACCAGGTCCACCTCGACGCCCGCCGCCGCGGCCTCATATAACCGCTTTATGATGTCGCTGTCCGTCAGGTGGTTGGTTTTGAACAGGATGCGGCCTTCTTTGCCCTTGCGGGTTTCTTCGGAAATCAACCTGCAGAACTCTTTGCGCATGTTAAAGGGGGATACCAGCAGGTGCTTGAACTTCGGCAGGGCCAGCGTGCGGCTCGCGGGTGTATTTTCAAAATAGTCGAACACCGCCGCCACATCCGAAGCGATGCGCTTTCGGCCGGTGAAAAGCATGCTGTCCACATAGAGCCGTGCCGTCGTTTCGTTGAGGTTTCCCGTGGACAGGGCGGAGAACCATTTACCGGCCCGGTTGATCAGTACCAATTTTGCGTGCACCTTCATGGGCGGCACACCGTACAGCACCGTAGCGCCCACTTCCTGCAGACGCGCGCTGTTGCTGATGTTGCGTTGTTCATCGAACCGGGCTTGCAGTTCAATAACAGCGGTCACCTTCTTGCCGTTACGCGCCGAGTTCAACAGGGCATTGATAATCTGGGAATGGTCCGCCAGGCGGTATACGGTTGTCTTGATTTCCTGCACTTCGGGATCAATGGCGGCCTCGCGCAGCAGGCGGATGACATGGTCAAAAGACTGGTAGGGATAGGTAAGCAGCACATCCCGGTCCGCCATAATGTCCAGCATGGGCTTGCGTTCGCCGTCCAGCACGGGATGGTCATGGGGCTCCATGGGTTCAAATACCAGGTCCTTGCGCTTTCCCGGAAAGCGCATCAGGTCGCGCATGTTGTGATAGCGTCCGCCGCCGATGGCCGTGTCCGAAAGGCCCAGGCGCAACGACTTCTTCAGCAGATTCAACAATTCCGCGGGCATCTGGTTGTCATAGACGAACCGGGTCGGCCGGCCGCCTTTGCGCTGCAGCAGCACTTTCTCCATCTTGCGGACATACCCTTCGGAGAAGTCGTTGTCCATGTCCAGCTCGGCATCGCGGGAAATCTTGAATTCATAGGCGCCGATGGACTCATAGTTGAAGATATAGAAGATTTCGTGCAGGGCGAAGCGGATGACGTCGTCCACATACATGATGCATCCGTTGGGCAGTTCCACAAAACGGGCCAGCGCCGAAGGCAGTTCGAGCAGGGCGTACGAAAACCCGCTGCCCCACATCATGACGGCGAAATAGACGGCGCCGTCGGTCAGCTGCGGGAAGGGCAGCCCGTCGCGTATAATTATAGGCACCAGGCTGGGCAGCACCGTGTCCCGGAAATACGCATTGACCCACGCCTTGACGGGTCCTCGCTCCCGCGCCAACTGTTCTTCATCAATGAGCCGGATGCCTTCCCCGTCAAGACAGGTGATAATGTTTTCATAGGCCTCTTGAAACCGGCGGTCCAGTTCCCGGGCTTTCTCATTGATATGGTCCAGCACGGCGACCATATTTTTCTTGCCCATCTCGATGCGGCGCTGCACGCTGGCAACGCGCACCTTGAAGAACTCGTCCATATTGGAGGAAAAGATGCCCAGGAACTTCAGCCGCTCCAGGAGAGGATTCAGGGGATCCTCCGCTTCCTGCAGCACGCGCTCATTGAACGACAGTACGGAAATTTCACGTATTTGGGCGATATTTTTCATAATCCACGTTCAAACCGTCCGTTAGTGTACCGGGACACACCGGGAGCGCCACCCCATTCGACGCAACCCATTCAGACATGCAAAAACCGGGTCACCCCAGAAGTGCATACAATAGCAACGTAAACGCGAAAGCCGTTATTCCCTGCACCAGGGTGGCAGGCGTCATCGCCTTGTAAGCGTCTTTTACGGCAAGGCCGCTGAACTGCGCCACCACCCAGAAATAACTGTCGTTGGCATGGGATACGACCATACCGCCGGCGCCGATCGCCATGACCATGAGCGCCAACTGTACCGGCGTAACCACGCCAAGCTCCGTCAGGAACGGGGCGATGAGGGAAGAAGTGACCACCAGTGCCGCCGTAGTCGAACCCTGGGCGGTTTTCAGACATGCGGCGATGATAAAGGGAATCACCAGGACAAAAGGTCCGTCAAAGAGTCCGCCCTGGGCGAGCCCCTTGATCAATTCCGCCACGGGCGTGGCGCTCAAAACAGCGCCGAACGCCCCGCCCGCGCCGGTAATCAGCAGTATCGGGGCGGCGTGCCGGATACCCTCAGCGGTCCAGGCATTCAAGACGCCCGCGCAGGAACGGGGCAGCAGCAACAAGGCAAAGCACAACCCCACAAACAAAGCGGTTACCGGCGCACCCAGAAACAAGCCTGCCTCGGCGCCAAAGCCTTTGTAGCCCGTGGCTGATATGAGGGAACCCGACCCGATAAGCAATACGGGGACCACTATTGGCGCAAAGGCCTTCCACGCCGCAGGCAGGTCGCCGGGCAGACTGGTTTCTTCTTGGCCGGAACAATCGTCGTGTTCGCCTGGCACCACGATGCGCGACGCCACCCCCACCGCCCACAGGTACCCGGCAAGAATCGCTGGAAGGGAAACCAGCAGGCCGATGATGATAACCAGGCCGAGGTAATTGGCTGCGCCGATATTACCCGCCACCGCGATGGGCCCGGGCGTCGGCGGCACCAGCGTGTGCGTGGAGTATAAGCCCGTGGCCAGCGCCACCGCCATGGACGCCATGGGCACGCGCGCCCGGCGCGCAATCGCCTTGTTCAGGCTGGATAAAATCACGTAGCCGGAGTCGCAAAACACGGGTATACTGACAATTGCTCCGATAATGGACATGGCCATTTGCGGCCGTTTCTCGCCCACGACACGGAGCACTGTCTCCGCCATGCGCAACGCGGCGCCGGATTTTTCCAGAAATACGCCGATAATCGTGCCGACGACGATGACCAGGCCGATATGCCGCATCATGTTGCCAAAA
The DNA here is from genome assembly GCA_022710255.1 of Candidatus Hydrogenedentota bacterium. Classification (GTDB taxonomy): domain Bacteria; phylum Hydrogenedentota; class Hydrogenedentia; order Hydrogenedentales; family CAITNO01; genus JAAYBJ01. Next base: position 6,033 of record JAKLHG010000066.1, on the reverse strand, counting down.
CCCGTGTTGATGGTTGTCACCAGGTCGGAGAGGGGCATTCGCACGCACAGGCCGACCAGGAACGCGGCCGCCATCAGCGCCAGAAAGGGATGCAGTTTGAACCGGGCGGTCGTCACTACAATGAAGAGCACGGAAGCCGCCAGAACGACGATCAGCAGCGGGCCTTGTATCATGATGAATGTCTCCTTCCTCATCCGGGACGGAATTCCGTCGCTGTGCACAAAGGTTTCAAACTGACGCGGCGGCGCCACCTTTTCCGAGAGCACATGGTACATCACCTTCAGGACAAAGACCAAAATGACGGACGAGTAGCCCGGTTCAGCCCTGCCGGGGCGAGAGAAATTGAGGACAAGGTCCGGTATGATTTAGAATGATTCCGGGTCGGGCGGCCTGGCCGGAATTTTTTGTAAATCATACTGGATAATACCCTATGGATTATATTCTAGTCTGTGTGGCGGGAGAACATAAAGGCAAAGCGTGGCCGGTAACCTCCGCGCCCTTGACTCTGGGCCGGGATCCGGGTTGCCACATTGTCCTGACAAAGCCCAGTATTTCCCGGCGCCATTGCCAGGTGCTGCAGCGGGACGGGATGGTGCTATTGGAGGATTTGGGTTCGCGTAATCTGCCGCTGGTCAATGGCAGGCCGGTACGCCATCATACGCTCCATGCCGGGGATGACCTGTTTCTGGGCAGGGACCATTTCGCGCTGACAGCCTGCGCGGCGGCCTGTGCCTCGCCTGACAGCCCCTCCGGTTTGCTGTCCCGGACGCTGGACTGGGAATGTACCGGCGAAGATGTTGGCGGCGGGAACATGGCCCGTATGCGTCCGCGTACGGTACAGGACCTCGCCATGCTTTACGAAGCGGTTTGCGAGTTTAGCGGTTGCGCCGACCCGGAGGTCTTACTGGAAATTGTGCAACGGCATCTGATCCAATATTTCAATCCAGACGCCGTCTGGATTACCCGGGGAAGAATGCAGAGCCGATGTATCATGTGGAGCCGGAGCAAGACGCCGTCGAAAACGGCCCTGCCCTTCCCGCCCGAAGCCGCGGAACCCCGTATGTTGATGGAAAGGGCCATGGAAGAAAACCGGGCGCTGCTAGAACGCACCGGCGCCGTGGAAGAAGGCCAAGAGGAAGTGCTGACCTATGCGGTGCCGGTCCTGCTGGACGGAACGCCCCTGGCCGTACTGGCCGTGCGTACCCACACCGCCCGGGACGTGCATCCCGACGGGGGCCACCAGTTCATCGCGTTATTTGCCCGATCGCTCGCCCCCGTTCTATATAGCGCCGACCATCATGCCGCCTTATACCGGGATAATGAACGGTTGCGGGTACGCATGAATGAATCCCATACCATTGTGGGCGACAGCGAACCCATGCAGCGCCTGCGCACGCAAACCCTCCAGGCCGCCCATACAGCCATCAATGTGCTGATTACCGGTGAAACTGGTGTGGGCAAGGAACTGGTCGCCCGGGCGCTTCATGATTTTTCGCCCCGGCGTAACATGCCCTTCGTGGTGGTCAACTGCGCGGCGATTCCCCGCGAACTGTTTGAAGGCGAACTGTTCGGCCATGCCAAAGGTGCCTATACGGATGCCTCTTCGACGGAACCGGGGCTTCTGGACCAGGCGGACGGCGGGACCCTGTTTCTGGATGAAATCGGCGACCTCAGCCTGGATAACCAGGCGCGCATCCTGCGTGTCGTGGAGAATCAAACCTTTAGGCCCGTCGGTTCCGTGCGGGAGATTAAAGTCGATGTGCGTTTCATCGCCGCCACGAACAAAGACCTTGAAGTGTTGGTGCAGCGCAGCCGATTCCGGAATGATTTGTATCACCGCATCCGGGGACTGGAGATTATGGTGCCGCCCTTGCGCGAGCATCCGGAGGATATTCCCGCCCTCGCGGAGCATTTCCTTTCCAGCCTGCGCGATGAAGGGAGGCGGCCCTTCAAAGGCTTTACACCGGAAGCCTTTGAATTCCTGCGGCAGCGAAACTGGCCAGGCAATGTCCGCGAATTACGCCATGCCGTCCACCGCGCCATGACCTACGCGACAAAGGAGGTTATTGGCCCGGAGGACATCCTGGAACCCCCGCGTTCCGAAGAAGCGCCTTCCCGGGGAAACGCCCCGGTCTTAACGCTTGAACGGATGGAAAACCAGCATATCCGGCAGGTGCTCGCCCAGCATGGGGGAAATGTGCGCGCGGCTGCACGGGCGTTAGGCATCAGCCGCACCACCCTGTACAACAAAATCAATACCCGTAACTCGGAACAGTAGTATTCCGGGGAAGGGCGGATTGGGGCACGCTTGACCGCGGCTTTTCCCGACATCCGGTATGCATGATAAAGCCCCGAAACATTCAGTCCCGGAGCTGATTTCATTTGAGGGACCGGATGACCTCCCACACCTGACCTATACCCTCGCCCGTCACACTGGAAACGGGAATCACCAGCGCGTCCTCCTCCAGCCCGAGCTGTTCACGCAGGGTGTTGAGTTGCCTGCGCCGCTGCCCGCTTTTTACCTTGTCGATTTTGGTGGCAAGGATGAGGGTGGGCCGCTGATACTGTTCCAGAAGTTCAAGCATCTGGTGGTCGTTTTCCGTGGGCGTATGGCGGGCATCCAACAGCAGCACAGCCAGGCACAAGATTTTCCGGGTGCACAGGTAGTCGAGCATATGCTTGCCCCACTCCTCTTTTACGGACTTGGGTACCCGTGCGTATCCGTATCCGGGCAGGTCCACGAAATTCCAGCGGCCGCCCACGTCGAAAAAGTTCAAGGTTTGCGTTTTGCCCGGTTTGCCACTGGTTCTAGCCAATTCCCGGCGTTTTACCAGGGCGTTCAAGAGGCTGGATTTGCCCACATTGGAGCGGCCCATAAAGGCGATTTCCGGCCGGTTCGTCTTGGGAAAATGTTCCGGCAGCAGTGCGCTGCTTATAAAAGTGGCTTCAACCCTGGCCATGATTCCCCCTCCTATTTTTTATGGGATTGCCTGGCGCCGGCCCGGCGTTTTACGGCAGGACGCGCGGGTGGAAAAACGGTTTCCAAGGCTTGGTCCACCGTGCTCACCAACACGAAATGCATGTTGTCGCGCACCTCGGCGGGCAGGTCGGGAAAGTCCTTTTCATTTTCCCGGGGCAGCACGATGGTCTGAATGCCGGCGCGGCGCGCGGCCAGCACCTTCTCCTTGACGCCGCCCACAGGCAGCACCTTCCCTCGCAGCGTGATCTCGCCGGTCATGGCCAGGCCGGGCGCGGGCGCCGTTTCTGTCAGCGCCGAGAGAAGGGAAACGAGCATGGCCAGCCCGGCGGAGGGGCCGTCCTTGGGAATGGCGCCCTCGGGCACATGGACATGGAGGTCCTGATTCTTGTAAAAGCCGGGGTTTATCCGCCATCTCATGGCATTGGCGCGGATGTAGGAAAAGGCCGCCGTCGCGGATTCCTTCATGACCTCGCCCAGCTGTCCGGTGAGCATCAGTCCGCCCTTGCCCGGCATAAGGCTCGTTTCCACGCGGAGGGTTTCTCCGCCTGCCTGCGTCCATGCCAGGCCGATGGCGACCCCCGTTTCCGATTCCGTTTCCGCGGTGACTTCCGCATAGGGAGGCGGTCCGAGCAGCTGGACAATCCGGGCCGTGTCCAGGGGGCCAAGGCCCGCCTTGTCCCGGTCCACAATCTTCCTCGCCGTCTTGCGGCACAGGCTCGCGACGGCGCGTTCCAGTTCGCGAACGCCCGCCTCGCGCGTATACCGCTGTATCAGCGTGTTGAGCCCGTCGTCGGTGAATGCCACATCCCGGGGCTTCAATCCGGAAGAGGCGACTTGCCGCGGAATAAGAAAAAGCCGCGCGATTTGCGCCTTTTCCTCGTGCGTATAGCCGGGCAGGCGCACCATTTCCATGCGGTCCTGAAGCGGAAAGGGAATGTTGTATTCACTGTTGGCGGTGGTAATGAAAAAGACTTCCGACAAGTCAAAGCCTACTTCGAGGTAGTGGTCGCTGAAATGCTTGTTCTGTTCCGGGTCCAACGCCTCGAGCAGGGCCGAGGAGGGATCGCCCCGAAAATCCACGTTCATCTTGTCCACTTCATCCAGCATGAACAGGGGGTTTTTCACCCCCGCATCCTTGATGGACTGGATCAGGCGTCCGGGCATGGCACCCACATAAGTGCGCCGGTGTCCGCGTATCTCCGCTTCGTCGCGGATGCCGCCAAGCGAAACACGCACAAAAACACGCCCCATGGCGCGGGCGATGGATTGGCCCAGCGATGTTTTGCCGACACCGGGAGGCCCGACCAGGCAGAGAATGGGACCCTTGCCCTTCTTGTTGAGTTTACGCACGGCCAGAAATTCCAGGATGCGCTCCTTGACTTTTTCGAGGCCGAAATGGTCCGCGTCAAGCACTTCACTTGCCTTGTTGAGGTCGATGGAGTCGCGGGTGCTTTTCGACCAGGGCATGTCGCACAGCCATTCCAGGTAACCCCGTAACACGGCGCTCTCGGGGCTCATAAGGGGAAGCCGTTCATAGCGCTGAAACTCACGGTCCGCCTTCGCCTTAACTTCTTTGGGCATGCCGGCCTTGTCCAGCAAGTCCCGCAATTCCGTGAATTCGTTGCCGCCGTCTTCCCGCGAACCGAGTTCCTGCTGGATAACGCGCATCTGCTCCTGCAGGTAATGCTCGCGCTGGCCCCGTTCCATCTGTTCCCGGACCCGGTTGCGGACCCGGTACTCGATTTCCGCCAGCTCAATTTCGCGTGCGAGCAGCACCGACAGTTTTTCAAGCCGCCGTGTCACGTCAATACATTCCAGCAGTTCCTGGCGCTCTTCGGCGTTGATAAATAAAAAGGCGCACACCGTATCCGCGAATAAGTCCGGATCCGACATCGCCTGTATGGTCAGGAATACCTCCGGCGCGATGCGCTGGGTCAGCCGCACATATTCTTCAAACTGGTGCAGCACGGCGCGCATGAGCCCTTCCAGGTCCTTTCCGTGCGGCGTCGGAGACACGATCTTTTCGACTGATACCATATAGGGGAGGCTGCCGAGGCGGAAAACACGGACACGTCCCCGGGCCATTCCTTCCACGACGACCTTCATTGACATGTCGGGCAGGCGCAGAATATTCACGATTTTGGCCGCCGTGCCCACGCGATAAAGTCCGGAGGCCTTCGGTGTCTCTTCCGAGGCGTCCTTCTGTGCACACAGGAAAAGGGGGCTGCCCTCTTCGTATGCTTTTTCCACGGCCGCCACCGACGGCGGGCGCCCTATAAACAGAGGTACCACCATGCGGGGAAAGACCACCGCGTCTCTCAGCGTCAACAAGGGTAAATCAAAAAAAGGGGATTCTGGTTCTTTTTTTCGTGGAGCCATCAGTTGAAATTTCCTTAAAGCAAATACCCGTCCTGCCGGGGAGCCGACGCCGGGCGCCGGACATAAGAGGGGTATTATACTGGTACCGGCCTTGGCCCGCAAAAGGCCGCGCCGTCTCGCCCTACACCTCACTCCCCGGTACACGGGGCCTTGCCGCGCCCGCCTTGTCAGGCCGACGCCGAATTCGCCCCGGAACCGGATACCCCTTTGCGCTTGTCATGTTCGTAAACAATGATCGGCGCCTCACCCTCAAGCACCGCGCCGGGCGTGATAATCACCTCGCGGATATCGGAACGGCCGGGAATATCAAACATCAGATCGAGCATAGTCTCTTCGAGTATGGCGCGCAACCCGCGGGCACCCGTGTCCAGATTGATGGCCTTAAGGGCGACGGCCGCGATGGTTTCCTCCTGGAATTCAAGTTTGACTTTTTCCATCTGGAACATTTTCTGGTATTGCCGTGTAAGCGCATTCTTCGGCTCCACCAGAATACGCCGCAGATCTTCCGCGGACAGGTCATGAAGCGTAGCAACCACGGGCAGTCGGCCTGAAAATTCGGGAATCATGCCGTACTGGATCAAATCCTCCGGTTTCACCAGGGAAAGAATATCGCCGATGCGCAACTGGTTCTTGGACTTGATGGGCGAATTGAACCCGATGGTGTTGTTGCCGGT
>JAKLHG010000659.1 GCA_022710255.1 Candidatus Hydrogenedentota bacterium | reverse complement strand
AACTGGTGGTGCATCATCTGCGCGAGGAGGAGTTGCTGAATGTTGCTACCGGCGTTTTCGGGGCACGCATGACTGTAAAAATTGTGAATGAGGGCCCGGTGACCTTGTTGTTGGATTCCCGCAGGCTATTTTAAAACCTGGCCTGCGCGCGCGGCATGTTGCTATCAAAGAGACCTGTATGTCTGTATGCAGGGTACAGAAAAGTACGTTTTCAAAACGCCCCCCTTGGATTCACGTGTCCATTCGCCTGATAGATTAGCGATGCAATGCAAACTGAGGACCACGAATAACTCAAGCATGGAGAATGCCTGGAGGTCGCCGTAAATCTTGTGCGTCTGAGGGAGAGAATAATGGCGGAGAGGGTGGGATTCGAACCCACGGTACGGTAAAACCGCACAACGGCTTTCGAGGCCGCCGCCTTCAACCACTCGGCCACCTCTCCTTGGGAAACGAAATTGTAACAAATACCATGTTCATGTTCCAATTTTTTCGGAGCGAACGGGAGCATTTACGGTAAAAATTTTGGGTTTTTGCCGATGAATAGGTATAATTTCACCATCGTATCCTCTTAATGCCCGGTTATCACCTCATGGGAATCCTTGCATGCTTAAGGATTTCCAAGTCGGCGTGAATACGCGTAACCCGAACCCACCAGCTTCCCAACGGAGCACCAAAAAGGAGAACTGTATGACGTCCAATAGAGTATTCAATTTTTCAGCGGGTCCTGCCACGTTGCCGTTGCCTGTTTTGGAGCAGGCACAAAAGGAACTGTTGTGCTATCCGGGAGCGGGCGCTTCCGTCATGGAAATCAGCCATCGCTCGGATGCGTTTAAGGGAATCCTGGAGGAGGCCAAATCCAATATAAAAACCCTGCTCGGCATCTCGGACGAATATGCCGTACTGTTTACGCCGGGCGGCGCGACTATGCAATTTTCCATGCTGGCCATGAACTTTTTAAAGGGCGCGACAGCGGATTACATCAATACGGGTTCCTGGGCAAAAAAGGCCATGCAGGCTGCGGCGCGTTGTGGCACGGCGCGCAGCGCCTGGAGTGGTCAGGAGGAAAAATTCAACAGGACACCGCAACCCGAAGAACCAGAGTTGAGCCCCGAGGCGGCCTATGTGCATTTTACCTCCAATGAGACCATCGAAGGTATCCAATACGCTACGGAACCCGATGCGAAAGGAAAACCGCTTTTCTGCGATTCTTCTTCCGATTTTCTGTGCCGTCCCATTGATATAAGCAAGTACGCCCTGCTGTACGCGGGTGCCCAAAAGAATATCGGCCCCTCAGGCACCGCCGTGGTTGTGCTGCGCAAAGATATGTTAGAACAGGTGCCTGATGGGCTTCATCCCCTCCTGGATTACAAAGTTATGGAGGAAAATGATTCCTTGTATAACACGCCTGCAACGTTTACCATTTACATTATTTCTTTGGTCAGCCGATGGTTGTTGAAGGAAATCGGCGGGCTGGAAAAGATGCATGTCATCAATAAACATAAGGCGAAGATGCTGTATGAGGTTATTGATGCCAGCGGCGGCTTTTATCGTGGTCATGCCCAACCCGCCTGCAGATCAATCATGAATGTGACCTTCCGTGTGGGAACAGAGGAACAGGAGAAGGCTTTTCTGTCCCAGGCAAAAGCGGCGGGTCTCGACGGTCTCAAGGGGCACCGGAGTGTCGGCGGGTGCCGTGCGTCCATCTATAACGCCATGCCGGTGGATGGTGTAATGACCTTGCGGGATTTCATGTTGGAGTTTCAGCGGACAAACGGGTAGGATGTCCCCGGTGTTTGTCCCTTCAATAATTGAAAACATACTATAGTATGCATAGACCGCTGTTACTGTCAACGATAACGGCGGTCTTCTTTTATGGAGTATAGAACCACCGGTTGGCCGGGCTGTACTTTTCGGGTTCCCGGAGTTATAGGGTGATAATAATCCCTATGGCGTTAACTTATACAGAGGACGCAAACGTTCTCCAGTGTCATCGGGTCGATTTATGATGCAGAATACGAGGGTATCGTGCGCTTCAGAACAAAAAATATTGAATCCTGCCAGTAAAATCGCCACAATGAAGGTTTGATTCCCTTGAAGAATCTGTTTCCGTAAACTATTTTAAGGAGGAAGCACGAAATGGAGTACAATCCCGCTCTGGGGGTATTTCTTCATGCCGTTGGAGGCCTTGCTGCGGCAAGCTTTTATTTACCCTATACGCGGGTAAAAAACTGGAAATGGGAAAGCCTTTGGCTGACGGGCGGCATTTTTTCCTGGCTTGTGGCACCCATTATAGGCGCTGTCTTTATTTGCCCGGGGTTACCGGATGTGTTCCGGGAGGCACCTTTGTCAAGCCTCTTCTGGACGTATGCCTTCGGGGTATTGTGGGGCGTGGGCGGGCTGACCTTTGGAATGTCCGTCCGGTAT
>JAKLHG010000658.1 GCA_022710255.1 Candidatus Hydrogenedentota bacterium | reverse complement strand
CGGGAAGGGCGATGATGACGTCAAGCGTTTTCCCTGACGCGCCTGTCGCGCTACAGAGCCGCAGGTTCTCTTCAATGCGGTTCAAGTGGGTTGACGGCAGGGATACGCGCCGGTTGGCGAGCAGCGGGCTGAGTTCGCGGCCGCGCGGCCGACTGAAGCCGTAGCGTTCGCGGGCGCCGGTGGCCCGGGAGGCTACGCCGCTCTTGAATATACCGTGAAAATCCACGACGATGTCGTACCGGTTCGCACGGAGGCGGCGGCAGAAGCGGGAGAAGGCTTTTATTCCATTCCACAAGCCTTCGGGCCGGTTAAAAACGAGGATTTGGTCCAGGGCGGGGTTTTCGGAAATGACATCCTGCGACTTGTCCTCGACCGCCCAGTCGATTTGGGCATGCGGATAATGAGCGCGAAGGTCGTGTAATCCCGGCAGGGTGCGCACCACATCCCCGATGGCGCTGAAACGTATAATCAATATACGGGGATAACCGTTGAGCATCAGGTATTGTCCATTCAGAACACCATGTCCGCTTGGGCGACCGGACATGCACATCTTGTCTCTGGACGCCGCCGCCCCGTTCTCGGGCGTCCGGCCCGGTGTTAAACTGGCGGAGAGGGAGGGATTCGAACCCTCGGTACGCTTTCACGTACACACGCTTTCCAAGCGTGCACCTTAAACCGCTCGGTCACCTCTCCCAAGTGGGGGCATTATAGCGAACGGGGCGGTAAGAAACAAAATGACAGGAGCAGCCGGTGCATAAACGGGTACAACAGGTCCGTTATTGCGCTTCCGGGCGGGATGTGGAGCGCCGCAGGATTTCTGTGGTATTGTTTTGCCATGAGCAAGGAATATTTTCTCATAAGCGACCTCCATATCGGAGGGGACGGCGCGCTCGACGCCTGTGAATTTGAGACGGAACTGATGGATTTTCTGCGCATGCTCGAGGAACAGGCAGGAGACAGGGAATTGATTATCGCCGGAGATTTCCTGGGCTTGTGGGAGATGACCACCCTTTCCGGGCCGGATAAACTGCATGCGATTATTGCCTCCCATTTCGAGCTGTTTCGCCAATTCCAGCGAACGGGCAGCAAAATCGCCATAACAGTCATACCGGGCAACCATGATCATGAACTGGCCACGGACCCCGAGTTCGGGAATATCCTTCACGCCTATAACATTCACCTGGAACCCCGGGAATACATTACCCGGACGCTGGCGGGCCGGACCCTTTGGATTGAGCACGGGCAGCAGCGCGACGCCTCCAACCGCTTTGACATTTTCGGCAATGCCGCGTGCAAGCCTTTCGGCTACTATGTCACGACCAACATTATCAGCAGCGCGGGCCAGCGGGTGCGTAACCGCCACGAAAAATGGCTCAAGGATATCGAGTCCGTCTATCCCACCGAACATATTCCCCATTGGCTGCTTTCAAATTACTTCTATCGGGAAATGAGCATCTACATCCGGGCGCTCGGGCTGCCGCTGTTGTTGTTGTTCTGTGCCAGCGCCGTCATGGTGGTCGGCGCACTGCTTGAGGTGTTCGGCGTCGTTTCTCCGGGAAGATTCCTTTCGAGCTTTTCCCGCAGCCTCGGGGTGTTGGGCTATCCCCTGGACCTCCTGTTCATTATTGGAGGGGCGGCCTTCATAACCATACTGCTGAGCATTTTCCTGTTGATGCTCTTGCGCCACGATTTACGTAATGTTCTGCTGCGTTATAACGTGGACGTATCCCGGGCGCTTAGTGAAAAGAAAAATGAAGAGTACATTTCCGCCGCAGAGCAGGTCTTTCGGGAACATCCGGATGTGGCGGTGTTTATTTTTGGCCATTCCCACATCCCGGAAGTCAAGACCCTCGGGGAGCGGGCCATTATCAATACCGGTTCCTGGGTGAAACGGCTTACCCGCATTCCGTCCCGTTTCCTGTTGCTGCCGGACGTGTATTGGCCCTCCTACCACTTGGGTTTTTTCCGTATTGTCTTGGAAGAAGGGCGTATCGCCATCTATCACCATGCCATCGACAAAAGCGATTCGCAGTCCCTGTCCCTGCTCCAGAAACTGGCCATTTTCGGCAGAGACACGCAGCCGCCGGAGAGGGTTCCGGAGCGCCTGCTCCTGCCGGCGGCGGAAACGGGCGCACCTTGATGTTCACCGCCGATGCCATGCCCGCGAAACGGCCATACTAATGAACAGCCCCATCCATTTCTGTACCGGTTACCTGGCGGCGCGCGCCCTGGGATACCGGGAGCACCGGTTTGAAGCCGTCTATGTGGCGGCGGCCGCCTATGCGCCCGATGTGGATTCGCTGCTGAGCCGTTTTTCCCCGCTGTTTTCTCATGGCATCTGGACCCATACTCTGGCTGGGGTAGCCTTAATGAGCCTCATCATGGCGTCCTGCACCGCCGCGATACTTGCCGCCTTTCGCATAACG
>JAKLHG010000657.1 GCA_022710255.1 Candidatus Hydrogenedentota bacterium | reverse complement strand
TTTTATGGCCGTATCCGCGATGTTCCAATTGCGCTCCGGAATCAGGCATACTGCCGCAACCCCCGATGCCATCATCGTATCAAGCAGGTCATCAATTCTCGCTTCGCCAGAAGAGGTGCCATCCAGGAAAGCGAAGGTCGGTATGGCCCCGTTTTCCAGAATGAAGCGGTTCACGTCCGCCAAACGCGGAAAGTCCTCGCCACGCGCGGGAATATAGCCCACCCCGCCCGACTTCATGGTCTTGGCGCGGATCATGCCCTGCAGCACGGGTGGACTGTCTATCGGTTTTTCCAGCACGTCCGCCGGTACCCCCAGTTTGGAACTCCAATAATTAGCAAGCGCTGCCTGGTCCGGGAATAAAGCGCGGGCTTTGTTGTCATAGGCGGCGCACACATGCCGCTCGGTGGGATTGCCGTTCGGTGTCAGGGAAAGCACATCCCGCTGGTAGTCCAGCCGGATTTCATGCAGCAGGGTATTTACCCGTTCAATAATGGTCTGGGTACGGTTCTGGGCCAGCGCCTTCAGGTAATGCAGTAATACCGGGTCTTTCACCGTTGAAGACACAAAGCCAATCCCCACATGATAGGCAACACCCGGTTCTCCGGGGGAATTGATTTCATCCTCGGCAAACTCAGGCACAAACACGCGGGTTTCCATGCCGGCCCCCGAGCGAAGGCCCATCGACGCGGCGGTTTCCAAAAATTCATCCACACCATCCAGCACATCGAAATCCACCAGCGCCATGGCGCGCAACCCCAGTTTTCGCCCGCACCACGCCAACCCCGTCGGGGAATAGCCATATCCGTTAAATGAAAAAAAGGAATGGCAGTGAAGGTTAAACGCATGGCCCGAGTCCGGAAGCACAATCGCTCCGGATGCGAAAAGCGCTGTTAATCGTTTGAATGCCTCTTCACGTTCCTGCCTGTCGATACTGTTCAGTTGCTGTTCAAGTGATGCCTGCATAGATAAATCCGGTATGCTTTCTAGTGGTAAACAAATATTGTACCCGCTAAGACTGACAATAGGTGCGCTGCCGATTGACGACAGTATCGGCCACCCATGCATACCATACCAGAAAAAAAGAAGGCGCTTCCACAATAACAAAGGGGAGGTGGCTTGCCCATTCTTCACCTCTGCACGAGTGTCCGTCTGTTCCGGCAGGATTGTGTTCAATAACCTCTGCGTGTCCTGATATTGATAGATTGACGCGGCAGGTAAATGAGTTGCCCATTGAATGCTTTTAATCCATCTCGCAACCGCGCCGGAGGCCGGCATTCAGCAATATGGATTTCATTGACAGGAATAATGGTCCGTTTACGAAAACCGATTCCAGTCCCCTCTACGGTTTTGGGTGACACAACAACCGTAAATCTTTGGGGAGGGTCCAGCTCGTAAGCGACAGATAATGAAGACGTGCCCGGTTGACCGGAACATAAGTTGATATTGAAGAACCAGCCTTGTACACTGATACAAAATAAACAGGAAAGGACACCTGCGGTTTATGAAAGAAGGAAAAATGCTCCGGTTCGCCTTTACGGCGGCATTGGGCGGTCTGCTCTTTGGCTTTGATACAGCGGTCATTTCCGGTACGACGGAAATGATCCAGTCGGTGTTCCGGATGACGGACGCGCAATTAGGCTGGGCGGTGAGTTCGGCGCTGGTGGGGTGCGTGGTCGGCGCGGTAGGCATCGGCCGTCCCGGCGACCGTTACGGGCGGCGCAACATGCTCATCGTCACGGCGGTGTTGTTATTCGCTTCGGCGGTGTGGACGGGCGCGGCCCGCAGCTACACGGAATTCTGGATGGCCCGTGTGCTGGGCGGTTTCGGCGTCGGCGGCGCGTCGGTGATGGCGCCCATGTATATTGCGGAGATTGCACCGGCGCGGCGGCGGGGCCTGCTGGTTTCCACAGCCCAGCTGGCAATCGTCCTTGGTATAGTGATTTCTTTTTTTTCCAATTATCTTCTGGCCTCCATCGGCGAAGCCAGCTGGCGTTTCATGTTCTGGGCCGAAGGTATTCCCGCAGTAGTCTATTTCGCCATGTTATTCTTTGTGGACGAAAGCCCCCGCTGGCTGGTGCGGGTAGGACGGAAGGAAGAGGCACTTGCCGTAATTCGGGAGACGAATCCGGAGGAGGATCCCGAACAGGTGCTCCATGAGATCACCCTCTCTCTCGCGGACGAGGAGGCTTCAAAGCATGTCCGCCTGTTCCATGCGCCCTACCTGCGGCTGGTGCTGATCGGCATGGTGGTAGGCGTGCTCAACCAATGCACGGGTATCAACGCCATCATGTATTACGCCCCGATGATTTTCAAGGCCGCCGGATTCGGCCAGGATTCGGCCTTGCTGCAAACCGTGGTCATCGGCACGACGAATCTTGTGTTTACCTTTGTCGGCATGGCGGTCATCGACAAGGTGGGCCGGAAAAAA
>JAKLHG010000656.1 GCA_022710255.1 Candidatus Hydrogenedentota bacterium | reverse complement strand
CCGGCCGCCCGGGACTGGTTCCTCGGGATCGTGAAGGGCTTCATGGACCTGCCGGGCTTCCGCGTCTACCGCCAGGACTTCAACATGGATCCCTTGGGCTTCTGGAGGAAGAACGATGCCCCCGACCGCCAGGGGATCACGGAAATCCGCCACGTCGAAGGCTACCTCGCCTATTGGGACGAACTCATCCGGCGGCATCCGAACATGCTGATTGACTCCTGCGCCAGCGGCGGACGGCGCAACGACCTCGAGACCCTGCGCCGCGCCGTGCCCCTGCTGCGCAGTGATTACATCATGGAACCCACCGGCAACCAGTGCCACAGTTACACGCTGCCCGCATGGTTCCCCTTCTACGGCACCGGCACGTCGAAAACGGATACCTATCTCGTGCGCAGCGTACTTTGTCCCCATTTCATTGCCTGCTGGGACCAGCGCGACGCCAACCTCGACTGGGCAAACCTGAAACGGATCATGGACCAGTGGGAAACCTTCGCGCCCAACTTCTACGGCGACTACTATCCGCTCACGCCCTACTCCCTCGAAAACACCGCATGGATAGGCTGGCAGTTTGATCGTCCCGAAGAAGGCAAAGGCATGGTACAGGTGTTCCGCCGTCCCGACAGCATCTACACCGCCGCCCAACTCAAACTCTACGCCCTCGACCCCGATGCCCGCTATGCCGTCACCGACATGGACAAGCCGGAAGAACGCAGGGAATTCACAGGTAAAGAACTGCTGGAATCCGGGCTGCCCGTAACCATAGAGGAATGCCCGGCGGCGCTGATTCTCCTTTATGAAAAGTTATGATAAGTCAGAAGAGAAGACGCAAATTACGCATTTCGGAAGGGGGACATTCCTGTCCCCCGAATCGCAAAGAGGACTGCCTCCGGTATGCAACATTTCGGGGGACAGGAATGTCCCCCTTCCGAAATAGAGCTATTTGTTGATAGCCATAATTTTATTCCATTTAATCCGTGAAATAAGGTGTATACCGTGAAAAAAGAGTACAATTTTTCGACAGCACAACGGGGCAAATTCTTCAGAGAAGATGCGACGCTAAACCTGCCCATCTACCTGGAAACCGATACCCGCGCCTTTTTGGAAGGGATTGCTGCACATAAAAAGAAAGACGTTTCCACGGTTGTAAACGAACTGTTGTGCTCCGACAGACTTATCGTTGAAGCCGCTGAATAACGCCGGTAATCCATGACCCGGATCGAGGTTGGTTTCTAAATTGAAATGGTCAGGTGTTATTTGCAGTACAGAGACATGAGTGTTGTAGAATGTTGACATAGGCAGAATCTGAGGTTTTAGATGCTATGAATCGGGAAGAATGCGAACAAGTTGAGGAAACCTACCTTGACTGGTTGCGTCAGGAGTTTTCCACAGAACGCCTGGAGGGCGGGTGCGAAATCACTACGCCTTTTCTGGACCGCCACAACGATCACCTTCAGGTGTACACCATTAAAAATAACGGTGCCATCCTGCTTTCGGATGATGGCTACATTCTGGCCGACTTGCGCGCAAGCGGCCTGGACCCCAATACCCCCAAACGGCAGTCTGTTCTGGAAGCAGCATTGAACGGTTTTGGGGTTCGGATGAATCAGGATAAATTGTTGGTAGATGCCTCCCCGCATAATCTAGGCAAAAAACTCCATTGCCTCATGCAGGCCATGCTGGCTATAAACGATATGTTTATCATGGCGCAACCGCGGGTAAACACCTTCTTCTGGGAAGATGTCTGCGCTTTCCTTGATGATAACGATATTCGATACAGTCCCCGTGTCAAGATTGCCGGAAAGAGCGGATTCGACCATGCCATTGATTTTCTGATTCCAAAGTCCAAAGAACGACCGGAACGTTTCCTCCAGGCCATTAACGCACCCAATAAGAATACTATTGGAAGTTATCTCTTTGCCCTGGATGACACGCGCCACGCGCGTGGTGATAATGCTGAGGCGTATGCGCTTCTGAACGACCGCGAAAAAGATGTCGGCGGCGATATTCTTGAAGCGCTCGAAGCGTATAAGGTCAATGTTGCGCTTTGGTCAAAGCGTGATGATGTTGTCACAAAACTGGTTGCATAAAATTTATTATGGAAATTCTTAACAGAATAACTTTTGCTTGGTGGAATACGGGGTTATCCCCACTTGCACAGTCACGTTCTAATTCTAAGGACATGCTGATAGCCAAAGAGATAGTATCAATATTATTCAAAGACTATGGTGTTGATTTTTTGGGATTAGCTGAAATTTCTGCGGATGACCTTACTGCTTTAATACCAGATAAATCAAGGGACTTTTCTTATTTTGATGGCACCTTAAATGATGGCAAGGCTCAATTCGATACTGGTGCTATTTATTTAAAAAATAGACTAACACTTACAGAGTCTTTTGTTAAGTTTGACCGCTTTGGAAATAAAAAACTCAAACTT
>JAKLHG010000655.1 GCA_022710255.1 Candidatus Hydrogenedentota bacterium | reverse complement strand
TTTTCGGGCAGAAAACCCAAACAACTTCTGGGCTGATACCGTTCATTAGTTGCCGCTTTTTTCTTTTTATCAGCTATATCAAAGCGGACATCAGACACTACAGAGCGTCTGGCTACCCGTATTCGTGTTCCCCTTTTCACGTTCGTTTTACACAAGGGAGTTATTGTTTTTTCTCATTCTTTGCTATGATGGATTGATTGAAGTTTAGCATGAAGAGGAGTTGCCATGGTTTCTTCCGCACTGTTATTGATGGCTTTGTTTATGGTAGGGGAAACACCCGCTTCGGTCCCGGATATTTCCGAAACTCCGCTACAGGTGGGGGGAGTATTTCCGGCTATGACGGTATACGCGCCTGGTGCAGGCAGTGCCAGTGAAACAGGGATTGGTGCGCTCATTCCCTGGGCGGACCGACTGTGGGCCATTGGCTATGTAGCCCATATTAAAGGCGCGGGAATCGGACTCTATGAAATCCTGGACGATATGACGATGCGCCTGCACCCGCAGGCGGTGACCGGCACCTTCGCGAACCGGATGGTCCATTGGGAAACCAGGCAGGCGGTGATTGGTCCCCACGTGATAGATGCTGAAGGCACTGTGCGTACCATCGAAGCCCTTACCGCGCACCGGTTGACCGCCACGGCAAGGCACCTGGAGCGTCCTGAGACCATGGTCTATTTTCTTACCATGGAAGGGCTACTGTTTGAAACAGACTTAAGAACACTGAAGACGAAACAACTTGAAGATGTGACCAAGGTGTTGGAAATAGAAGGACAACCCCACTTCAAAGGATGTCACACCGCACAGGGCCGCGTGGTCGTGGCAAACAACACCTATGAGGAAGAAGAGTATCTGGGGGAACGGGCATCAGGCTGTCTTGCGGAGTGGGACGGTAAAGCGTGGACTGTTCTGGAACGCAATCCCTTCGTGGAGGTGTCCGGCAAACAGAATCCGTCTGCAGGGAGCCGTTACGGGAATACGCTTTATGCCACAGGATGGAGCAAATCCAGCGCCATTCTGCGTGTGTTGCACGATGGCAAATGGACCCGATATCTTTTGCCCAAGGCAAGCCAATCCTTCGACCATACCTGGAACACCGAATGGATGCGCATTCGCGAGGCACAGACGGAACGCTATCTCATGGACTTGCACGGGTTGTTTTATGAATTGCCTCCCCTGGTGTACGGCGGGCGGGTATGGGGGATACGCCCCATCTGTACCCACCTTCGGATTGTACCGGATTTCTGCCACTGGCGCGGGATGTTTGTCATGGCCTCCGACCAGACGGACAACGCCGTCGGCCAGCCCCAATCCGGCTTGTGGTTCGGTAACATCGATGACTTGTGGAACATGGGCAAACCCGCGGGCTGGGGAGGCCCCTGGTGGGATACGGAAGTGGCGGCGGATACGCCGTCGGACCCCTATCTGATGACCGGATTCGACAAGAAGGTGGTTCATCTTATCCACAAGGCGGCTGAAACGGTTGCCGTCACGATGGAGGTGGATTTCCTGGGTGACGGCAGCTGGGTAGTGTACAATACATGTGCGGTTGCCCCCGGTGAGTATACGCATTATGAGTTCCCTGACGGATTTTCCGCACACTGGATTCGTCTGCGTTGTGACAAGCCCTGCCGCGTTACGGCTCATTTTGTATATTCTTGATGCTTGGGCGCCAGGCATCGGGTCGGTCCTTTAAGGCCTTTGAAAGTCATTTTTCTTGCCTTGGGTGAAATCAACATCGTTTTCAGGAGGAAACCATCATGACAGGATTGTTCTTGGTAACCCTTGCCATCCGGGTGGCGGCGAGTGCCGCGCCCCTTCCCGCAGAACTGGAGGAAGCGCGGCATTGGGCTGCGGCAAAATTCGAGGGACAAGCCGAAGATCTCCGCATACAGGCTGGAATACAGGTGCTTGCCAACAATGATCCGGTCCAGATGAATGCGCGCAACGGGCGTCCGCTCAAAATCGCGGACCAGGAATATGCCCGCGGGCTGTATTGCCATGCCTTGAGCCGTGTCATGGTGTATCTTCCCGGTCCGGGGGTCCGGTTCGAGGCGGTGGCCGGCGTGGATTCCAACGAGCAGACCAGCGGGGGGCGGGGCAGCGTCGTGTTCAGCGTAACGGCTCAGGACAAAACATTATGGAAATCGGAAGTGATGCGCGAGGGCATGGCCGGGGTCCCCGTGGCGTTGGATCTGGGCGGCGGGCGCGTGTTTGCGCTGACGGTCAGCGAAGGGGGGGACGGCATCAGTTGCGACCAGGCCGACTGGGCGGATGCCCGGGTCTCCCTGGAAGACGGGTCGGAAGTCTGGCTGGGCGACATGCAGCAGGTGGGCGCACAACGGGCCCCTTATGATACGGATCCTTTTTTCTCCTTCACTTACGGGGGAAAACCGTCTTCGGAATTCCTGTCCTCCTGGAGCCTGGAACGGGATTCGG
>JAKLHG010000654.1 GCA_022710255.1 Candidatus Hydrogenedentota bacterium | reverse complement strand
ATTCCAGCGGGTCAGATGCTCCTCCATCATCGGTTCCCGGGCATCCCGCATGGAAACAAGCTGCGCCGTGACCACGTCCGGTAAAAACAGGGTATTCATGTAGTCCGCCAGGCGGTTTATCAGGCCATTGCGGAACTCCGCATTCTCCAGCAGTTTCCGGAAGGGGTACCACTGGAAATCAGGGATATCTTCGGCAAGACGGGCCAGGCTGTTAAAGGTACAGGGTTCGTTCAAGCCAAAGCCGTCGTCCGTATCCCACACGACCCACCGCCACCGGCCGTCATGGCCCGGCGGGGCATTGGGAACATAGCCGTCCGTGCGCAACCGCCAAAAATAGATGTTTTTATTCGGCCAGTCCTTATTGCCAATATAGATCTGGACGGCCTGATAGGCGATAAAGTTATCTATATCCATCAGTGTCTTTACATATTCATAATTCTCGGACTGGGACATGTCGTGTGTCGTTATAAACGCCATCATGGCGTCATAGTGGGAGGCGTCCCCTTCCTCCACCTCTCCCAATTCCTTCAGCAGATCCAGATTTTCCGGGTCGACCCCATGCCGATACGCCAGGTAGTACTTGTCTATTCTTTCTCGGATATCGTAAACGCCCCAATACTCGCCGTTGATAAAAGCAACACAAGGCCGGTAGGCGGACTGGTCCAGCCCCAGTTCCACTATCAGATTCTGCGTCAACCCGTCCCGCAAACACGCCCGTTGAAAATCGCAGCCTGCGTTACGCAGGATGAAACGCTTGAAGGTGTCCGTATACGCGTCGCCGAATAAGGAATAGTCAAAGGTATCCTCGCCATAGAGGTCCCTGGCGTATAGGCGAAGGGATTTCTGTGGGAACCACCGCGTCCAGGCGCCGTGAATACGGATGCCGGCATCTTGCGCAAAACCGAGTTTCCCGCCAGGTTCGAACAGGCTTATATGCACCGGCCTTTCCCATATATCCCCTCTTTGATGATAATTTGCCGGATGGGCCGGCCAGGGTTCCTCCGGGAAAAGGTTTTCGTACAGGTCGCCCGGAACATAAATGCCTATGGTGTCATCAAAAAGATTCCCGGCCTCCGTTACCAGCGATACAATCGGCACGGGATAGCGGTCCTGTATTTCGGGATCCACCAGAAATGTTTTTGACTCGGGAGAAGACGCAAGGTACCCTTCACGATAGGCCCCTGCCCGCACCACGGATATCTTGAACACCTCTCCCCGGGGAGAACACGTCGTGGGATTGCCCTCTTCATCACCGTAATACATTGTTGGAATCATTGAAATCGTATTCGGCTCCCCGATCCTGCTGTCAATCCGGACGGGGCCCTCATACCGTATGCCCGTTTCCGGTGTGGGGACGCTGCCGTCCAGCGTATAGTACAGCGTTACCCCCGCATCCGGGTGCGCTAATTCCAGCGAAAAGCCTTCGGTATAAAACCCGGATTCATGGGAGAAGTGCGGTGGACTTACGATGCCGTTGTACCCTTGCGTAATGTTGGCTCCCCACGGTGTCGGTTCCTTGAAAAACATCCAGGTGTCTTCACTATCCCCGTATCGCCCATAAGAAATGTCTTGGGCCAACTGCACGGGAGACACCATGTCAACAAGCGTTCCCTCCGGAGAAGACAAAAGCAGCACCTCTCCCTTTACGCTGATGCTGAAGTTGGTATGAACCATATTCTCCCGGTCTGAGGTGTCTTTTCCCGAGGTCCATATCAGGTAATAGAGATGGGGGGCCACATTCTCATTTCCCGCAGGGAATTGCCATTTGAAAGGATTGTCTTCGTCATCAGAAAGATAGTAACCGGCCAGATAAATTGTTTCCTCTCCGGGATTATAGAGTTCTATCCAGTCCTCGTAATCCCCATCGCCATCGGACATATAGGCTGCATTCGAGGCCATAAATTCGTTTATGACCAACCCGCCGGCAGGGAACATAAAAATGGTCGAAGCAAGACATGAAATTAAAAAACGTTTTATAGGGTTCATATGTCTTCCGTCACAGATGCAGGAGACCTATACTCCTTTTCCCGGACGCTCCTTAATGTGCTTGAGAATAGCCGATCTGTGCTTTGCACTGCGCTATTACGTAATAAAACTGAAGCTTTTTATCTGCCTCCAATTATACATCCAAACAGGCTTTCCTTTGCGGAAGAATTTTACTCCCGTCATCATCAGTGTCGTTTCATGGAGGACTTGGTCCGCTGAATACATTGAAGATAACCCACCGGCAATGCCGGTGCGCATTCATCAGGTTCTGCAATACTTTCAGTCCGCCGTTGTAGAAAAGGTGCCCATATGCACCTATGCTTATTTGATATTTCCCATGACATGGTCTATTATACTCTAGTATATTAATAACGCCTCATGAGGAGGACGCATGATCAGCATTACAGAATTACGCGTGGACTATGACAGGCTTATTGCCGTTAACAACGTTGAC
>JAKLHG010000653.1 GCA_022710255.1 Candidatus Hydrogenedentota bacterium | reverse complement strand
AGGGAATATCGATGCCTGACAACAGCTTACCAGCGGCGAAGTGGCTCATTGAAGGCCCGCTCAATATCCCACCCGCGTTTGATCCTGGTATGGAGGGCCCGGATGTGGATGCCAGTTATCTCAGCCCATTCCCCGATACATTTTGTTTCGCCGTCAAAAGTAACAAACACGTTTTTTCTAGTGTTGCGGTTTTGTTCTTTCTTGGTGGCCCATCGGCAATTTTCCGGGCTATATGGTCCGCTGTTGTCTATACGCTCAATAGACTCATCACCATTTGGCTCGCCCATATCTTCACGAAAGTTCGCGTAGTTGTTCCATCGGTCGCAGATGAGGATTCCTCTTTCTCCATAGTGCTTATAAGACGGGTCATTTTTGTCGCGGCATCGCTGTTTCATGCGATTCCATATTTTATAACTTCGTGGGTATTTGTTTTGGTCTTTCCCTGCGCTAAGAGTAGCGCCATGCGTTATGTGCGCGAGAGACGCCGCCTCCCTGTGCGCACATCCGCAAGACGTTGTTGTACCTCTTCTAAGGTTGAGAGAAAAAACAATGGATTCATTTCCACACTCGCATTTACACAGCCATTTCGCCCTTGTTGTTTCGCTCTCCTTGGCGCGTCTAATGACTGTCAAGCGACCAAAGCGAACACCTGTCAAGTCAATAAAAGCTGGCACAAGATTTACTCCAATGTTTATTAATTTAGGAGTATACCATTTTGAATACTGAAGTTAAATATTTCGATTCCACGATGTCCGGCGCTCCGGCGTTGTCCGGCACCGCAGGCGCGCTGATCAGTGTGCTGGGCGCCTGCCTGACCAACGGCTTTGGCAGTGTGACCCTCGATAGCCTGGTGGTCGCGGGCAACGTCGCCACGGGGACGATCAGCACCGGCCACAATTTCGCCATGATCGGCAACACCGGGCCGGTGATTCGGATCGAAGGCGCAACGCCCAGCGGCCTGAATGGCGACTGGCGGCTGGCGAGTGTGCCGGGCATTACCACCTTTACCTTCGCCACAACCGGCATTTCCGATCAAACGGCAACCGGCACGATCACCGCCAAGCGCGCCCCGGCGGGATTTTCCAAGGCGTTTTCAGGCACCAACAAGGCGGTTTATCGGGCGGATGATGTTGTCGGCACGCGGTTGTATTGCCGGATTGATGACAGCACCACGACCTATGCCCGAATTCGCGGTTATGAGGCCATGACCGATGTCGATACCGGCACGGGCTTGTTCCCCACCGATGCGCAATTGAACGGTGGCGGGTATGTGTACAAATCGAATTCTGCCAGTTCAGCCACTCGCGCCTGGACGCTGTTTAGCGATGGACGGATCATCTATTTCTTCTGTGATGCGCCAAATAACGCCGCCTGGCCCGGCGGTTTCGTCTTTGGTGATATTGATTCGTATGTTGCCAGTGACGCCTTTTGCTGTGCTTTGATTGCAACCAATACCCCCGCTGGCTTGTGTTTTTTGTACACCATGAGCAACACCGGCATATCTTATCTGGCGCGTAACACTACGCAGTTGGGCGGCAGCGTGTTGGCGGCCCGCTACTCTCACGGGAGAACGGCAAATTCTATCGGATCGGGCGGGCAGGCTTATCCTGCTGTGGCCGATAATTCTATTCATCTCTGGCCTGTGGAGTGCTGGGAAGCAACCCTCGCTCGCGGGATGATGCCAGGTCTTTGGAATCCAATTCACAACGGCGATACGCCGCACGGCTTGATTGTTAATGATATTCCGCAATTGCCGGGGCGTAGCTTGATCGTACAGACGACGGCGTCGTCCATTTACAAATGTGCGATGGACTTAACCGGGCCTTGGAGGTAAGTCATGGCCGGGCGAGCGATGGTATTAACCCTGCGCCGAGACATTTACGATGGCGGCGCTTACCGCATCACCGGCACGGTCACGGAACTTGGCGTGGTCGGGCGGTATCGCGTCCGGCTGTTTGATCGGGTCACGGCGCGCTGTTTGCGCGAAACGTGGTCAGCAGCAGATGGTGCCTACTCGTTCCCGTATATCGCCTATCGCGCCAATGGCTATTTCACCGTCGCCTATGACCATGGCGACAGTCCGCTGAACGCGGCGATTGCTGACCTCATTACCCCGGAACCCATACCATGAGCAATGTCATGGGCTTTGCCACGGCCCGCAAGACCCTGCGCGGCGAACTCGTCGCCAGTTGGCTGGACGGCGGGGAAGTGCGCATTTATGACGGGACGCGCCCGACGAATGCCGATACGGCGATCGGCAGTCAAGTCCGGCTGGTGACTTTGGCACTCGATGACCCTTCCGGGACGGTGACAAACGGGGTGTTCACCGCCTCCGCCATCGCTGCCGCCTTGATTGCCGCGACGGGAACCCCCACCTGGGCGCGGGTGGTGGACAGCGCAGCAGAGACGGTCTTTGATGTGGATGTCGGCACGGTCGGCAG
>JAKLHG010000652.1 GCA_022710255.1 Candidatus Hydrogenedentota bacterium | reverse complement strand
GCGAGGGGTAGAGTGCGGGCGGATGAAAACGCCAGTGAATGAGATCGGTGCTCGACGCGTGCCCCCAACAGTGCCCTCGTTCGCCCTGAAAGATGTAGCACAGGTGATATTTTCCCTGCCAGTAGATGGCGCCATTGGGATCGAAGGGCATGCAGGAGCCTTCCGGCACGACAAAATGATATTGGGGGCGCTGCGGGTCCGCAAGCATGCGCGCGCGGTGGACCCGCGACGCTGATGACAGGTCATCGCTCTTGTCCGTCTTGGATAAGACCTTGTCCGCTGTTTCTCGGGGCATGGCCACCAGGTAACTTTCCTGTCCGTCAAGAATCAGCCGGCCGTTGTCCATGCGGGCGTTCCCGGCGAACAGGGTTTCGGGAAACCGGCCCATCCGGTCCGATGCCCGGCCGTCGCGGAATAACCACCACGCCAGCGGCTCCGGGCTGAAGGGTTCCCCCGGCCGCAATTGCGCAATCTGTTCCTGCGTCAAGGCGTAGTCATAGATGCGGGCATCCTCGATGGCGCCCTTCAGGCAGGCGCGGTCGCCCGCTTCCAGGTGGCGCAGCCCCATGACCACCACGCTCTCCGGACCGAAGACTAGCGGCGTTTCCACGCTGTACTGCGCATACGCCTGTCCGTTACGGAAAATACGCACTTCGCGGCCTTCATAAACGATGGCAATCTGGACAAATGTGCTGTTGTCCGCTGTTTCCTCGGGGAATAACGATTGGTCTTGCGGGGTGCGCTGCCATTGGTCGCTGCCGCCCATCCATTTTCCGGACGCAATTTCACCGAATACAATACCGTCAAACCGTGCGTGCAAATCATCCAAGGTCAGAACGCTGCCTCCCCGTTGCGCCAAACTGTCCAGGCACACCCAGGCCACGAGCGTCTTGTCCTGTATCAGGGGTGTAGTATCCGCGCAGGCTGACAGCGCTCCGGTCAATATGCAAACAACACCAACCCATGTGGAAACGTTCCACTTTACCGCACGTCGGAAATACCTATGGATTAAGCGCATAACGGTTTCCTTATTTTATGGGATAGAACTCTTGTGGAAAGGCTATTCTTTACGCATGGGAATTGTCAAATTGTCATGAAAGGAATGTCAACATGACAATGCTATTTTCATCGTCACAACCATCGCGCGTTTATCCCGAAATAGCCCAAACAGGGAGACAAAATTACATATAAGATTTCCAGTTGTAAAGGGCTCCCGCCTGGGGATTGGGCCTGTGTTATTCTATCGAGGATAGCTTCCTTGTATACTGATTGCGGATTGACATTCCTGAGGCGGGGAACCACCGCCCGGGACATTCCCGGAGTTGATAAAAGGATGTCACTATGAGATTTCTCATGAGCACAGCGGCAGTTATATTTCTGGCGGCCACGTTTAACATCGCCTGCGGCGCGGAACCAGGAACGGAACAACTCCTTCAGGCTTTCACACAGCCGCCGAATGACTGTAAACCTCATACGCGCTGGTGGTGGATGGGGAATGCGCTGCGCAAGGAGGACATTGCATGGCAGCTGGAACAGATGCGGGCGCAGGGCATTGGCGGGGTGGAACAAATCACGATGGAGCCCGTTTACACCAGGGGAAATCATGACTATCTGTCGCCGGAATATTTTGAACTGCTTCATTTTGCTGTGGAGGAAGCGGAAAAGCGCGAGATGGCGTTCTCCATCAACTTTGGCGGGCCCGGCTGGATTTGGGGCGGGGAATGGGTGCCGATAGAAGACCAGAGCCAGGTGATGCTCGCCAGCGCCGTGGAAGTGGACGGTCCGCGCGTTTTTTCCGGGGCCCTGCCGGAGGAGGCTGTGAACAATCCGAACGATGTGCCCCGTTCCATGCCGGTTATTGCCGATGAAGACCGGTTGCTCAAGGTTGTTGCCGCGCGTTTGGAGAACGGGCGCCTGCGGGCGGATTCACTTACGGATCTGTCTTCTTTCGCCCGGGAGCGCAGTCTCGAATGGAAGGTGCCCGAAGGGCGGTGGAGGATCATGGCGTTCTGGCTGACCCGGAGGGACAACGCCAATGCCGTGGATCATCTGAACCGGGGGGCCATGATACGCTATTGTGAAACCCTTGGCGCCCGGTATAAGGCGGCTGTGGGTGACCATTTTGGGAAAACGGTGGAGTCTTTTTTTGGCGACAGTTTCGAAGTTCCCATCTACCGTAACGGCCTGTATTGGACTGACGGCCTTTTCGACACCTTCGAAAAGGAAAAGGGATACTCTCTTGTTTCCTGGCTGCCCGCGCTCTGGTACGAGGTGGATGAATTGTCCGCCAGAATCCGGTACGACGTCAATGAATTCCTGCACAAGCAGGGAATGGAGGCCTTCTTTCAGGTATTTCTGGACTGGTGCGAACGCCATGGCGTGCGCGGGCGTATCCAGCCTTATGGATTTGTTACGGATAGTATTGAAGGCGCAGGGAGGGCTC
>JAKLHG010000651.1 GCA_022710255.1 Candidatus Hydrogenedentota bacterium | reverse complement strand
AAAGTCCCGTATCCAGGTTGTCATAGAGGTGTGAATCAGCGATGATTACATTCCGGTTGCGCTCCACGAGATGAATGCCATACCTGCATCGCCGGATAAGAACATTGCGTATGATGCATTTCATGGTGCGGATTAGCCGGATGCCGTCTGATGTGTCGCGCTTGCCCAGAATCTCCAGCCCGCTGATGACGGGCATCCGCTCTTTTTCCCAGGTGTGGTCTTCCACGGACGCCGGAAAGGCCGTGCCTTGATGATCGCCCAGTACCTCCAGCGCGCAACCATCATGAGCGACAATAAGACGCGTGGTTCCGTCCGCTCCCCGGAGGGAACGATACCCCCGGGCGCGCAAGTCCAGCCGCAACGGAGCATCGAGAAGGAACGTGCCGGGGGGAATCTCGATCAGGCCCTCGCTTTCATCGATCAGGCGTTGCAACGCTTCCGTGGCGGGCTGGCTGCCATCGGCAAGTTCACGCAGCTGTCCGGAGGTGACAAACTGGGCGTTGATGGGCAAGGAAAAAGCCAGGCCTGCCAATACGGCGGTCCATCTGAAACCGGGAAAATACATTTGCATGGATACTCCTTTCCGGGTCGTAAACATGAAAACACTTTACATCAAGCAGGGCCGCCAACGCCACCGTTGTAATCGGATTCTTGAATCCGATGAATCGGAAGTCAATTTTTATTAAAGAGGATTTATTCTGCGGTAATGTAACCTCGTATAGGTCCTTTACGACCTATATGACCTCTATATTCGCGGGCGATTAGTCTGAGTCTCGATCTCGTGATTTCACCCCGCTTTACTTGCCCCTCCGGTACACCAGATAATGATGGGGAACTAGAACCATAAATAGAAGCCTGTCAAGCAAACTAAATCCATGAGGGAAGAGCCGTGAACAAGATTTTTGCCCGTGTGGGGCGTCGTCCCTTGCATGCGCACATCGCCGTAATCTTCATCTTTCTGACCACGGGCGTCGGTGCCATATTGGGCTGGTTTAATTACCACCAGAATACGCGTGTGATACTATCGTCGGCGGAACGCGTCTTTGACCAGATTTCCCGCGAACTGTTGCTGGATTTTAAAAGCGCCTATGGGCCCGTGGTCAGCACGGTGAATCTGCTGTCACTGGAAGAGCGCGTCAGTCGTGCTTCCACCCGGGAAGAACGGCTGGCGCTGCTGCCGGTTTTCAGCGAGGCCCTCTCGACCCAGCCCCATGTATCCGCGCTTCAGGTCGGCTACGACAACGGCGACTATTTCATTGTGCGTCCCCTGAATTCTCCCTATATGCGGCAGCGCTTCGAGGCGCCGGAAAAGGCGGCTTTGGTGGCGGACCACATTGCCATGAACGTGCAGCAAAAGCGCGAACAAACGCGTTTTTACTTTGACAACAAACTGCAACTGCTGTCTGAACGTTCGATGGGGCCTTCAACCTATGATCCCCGGGTGCGTCCCTGGTATACCGTTATGCTAGATACGGACCGTGAAGTCGCGACCAAGCCCTATCTGTATTTCTTTATCGGTAAGGTGGGTATTACCGTGGGCAGACAATCGCGGGACGGCCATGCGGTGGTTGCTTCGGATATCACGCTGGAACATCTTTCCGAAACCCTGGCGCGACACCGGATATCCCCCTCGACAGAGGCGGTGTTGTTCAATGAAGACGGGCGTGCCATCGCCTATCGTGATACGGACCGGTTGATTCTGAAGACGGAAGGGACCGACCCGGAACTGGCGCCGGTCAGCGAACTGGGCAGCCCCGTGCTGTCGGCGTTTGCCTATCGGATTACGGCCGAGGAAGCCTCCCTTTCCTTTTCCTTTAACGATCGAACATGGCGGGGGGCGGTCCGGCGCATTGTTGTGACGGAGGACATCACGTTTTTTGTGGCCATTACGGCTCCCGAGGAGGAACTGGTGGCCGAGGCTGCGGCGATCCGGATGCAGTCGGTATGGGTAACCGCGCTGATACTGGTGGGAGCATTGCCGCTGGCGTGGTTGCTGGCCAGCAGGATTGCCCGTCCCCTGCGGAAATTGACCTGGGAGACGGACCGCATCCGACATTTTGATTTTACGGGCTCCGTGGCAACCAATTCCCTGATACTGGAAATCAGCATGCTTGCTGAATCCACAAACGCCATGAAAGCGTCCATCCAAAAATTCCTTGTTCTCATTTCCTCCGTGGCCTCCGAACCCCGGTTTGACTCTCTGTTGCAAAAGATTACCGAAGAGGCCATGCATATGAGTCGTGCCGATGGGGCCGTGCTCTACCTGTTGGATGAAGACGGGGAGACCCTGCAACCGGCTTGTGCACGCACGTCGGCCGGGACCTTCGAGGAAAACGCGCTGAACCTGCCTGATGTTAAATTGAACGGTGTTGAACCGGCGGGGCCGCTGGCCAGGTCGGTGCGGGACGGTGAAACGGTGTCCGCAACGGTATTGCGAAGCGATACCG
>JAKLHG010000650.1 GCA_022710255.1 Candidatus Hydrogenedentota bacterium | reverse complement strand
TGGGTTCTTAAAAACTATGTCGGCCTGTTTCACGAGTGGATCACCGGGTTATAAGAATACTTCATGAAGAATACGGTTATTTATTTCAGCGGAACCGGCAACTCTCTTGCAGTAGCCAGACTTCTGGCAGAGAGACTGACTGAAGCTGAAATCCTTCCTGTTTACGAAATGCTGCGGCTTTCCATGTATAATCTGCAAAGCGAAACCTGCGGAATTGTGTTTCCCGTGTGCTGCCAGGATATTCCTGAAATCGTGAATAGGCTGGTGGGTTCAATACACCTTCCGGCCAGTACCTATGTTTATGCCGTGGCCACACACAACGGGGATGTGGGATACAGCCATTTCACCCTGGACAAAATCCTCAGGAAAAAAGGACAGCGCCTGCAGGCGGGCTTTGAAGTGCTCATGCCCGGAAACAGCATTACCCCGAAAAACAGCACGAACTCCGATGAAGAAATCGAACGCCGAATAAAGGCCATACCGGCGCTTGTAGATTCCATTGCCGACAATGTTTTGAAAAGAGCATCTTTGCCCTATGCGGGAAACAACACTCTGCGAAAGCACCTCAAAGGATGGCGCAATATGCTTCGCCACCGCGTCATCTTCAAAGTTCCGGAAAAGTTCTGGGTAACCGATGCCTGTAACCGGTGCGGTCTTTGCGCACGGATATGCCCGGAAAATAATATACGAGTGGACGCCACAACCGTCCAATGGGGCCAACACTGTCAGATGTGTCTCGCCTGCATCCACTGGTGCCCCCAACACGCCATCCAGAACGGCACGGAAACAATAAAACGAAGACGTTATCATCATCCCGATGTCGTTATCGAAGACATGCTGTGCAGGAAGTAAATTGATTAGCAGAAACCTCTACATAACTACATAACCCAGTAATGTTGTCACGCGTGCCCTCGCGTGACCTTCAGGTTATTAGGGTATTCCCGCGAAGGCGGGAATCTAGGAAACAATTAAGAAGACTGGATTCCCGCCTTCGCGGGAATGACAGCAAAATGACATTCTTCAAAGGTCTCATCCTGAATATAGACGAAGGGGGCAGGAATAATGATAGACACATCATCTGCCGGCACAAAGACTGAGAACCGATTCACCCAGTTCTGCCTCAGAGGACTGGAAAATATTTATATCCCGTCCGAACATGTTTTTGCGGCCTCCATTCAACTTGTCGACGGGAAGATGGTGCATGTGCGGGATCGAGACCTGGAATTCAGGTTCACCATGAACACACTTATGGGTCTTCACCGGATGAGGATGCAGGGTGCAAAAGTTTTCCTGGATATTGAATCTGATTATCATGGGATGGAAAAACAGATAGAAGAACATTCGAATTCCCCCCTGGACATCGCCGCTACAGTATGGACCGGCAGATGCCTCGGCACAGAGGTACCACCACAAGCGTTATCTTCATTCCGGCACCTGCTGAACAATGCGCCTCAAATGAGGAGCCTTGGGCCAAAGGCTCTGGCATGGTCTATTGCAGCGTGCCTTACCGGAGGAACGGATGATTACAGACATGCGCTCGAACTGGCGAAACTTGCGGCGCAAAGGTACATCCACCCTGTCACCGGACTTGTCAGACAGGAACCTTTCGGTCTCAGGCGCAACTGGTCTCCATTCGGCGCCCAATCCTACATGGCTTTCGCCTTTCTTTTTCTGGCCCGAAAGACCGGAAACGATTGGGCAAGGAACATCGGTCTACGCACCGCCCGCAAACTTGTTCAACTGCAGGGGGAGAATGGCCAATGGGCCTGGATGTATCATGTACCAACAGGGAGAGTAACCGACTATTATCCTGTCTTCTCCGTTCACCAATACGCTTATGCACCATTTTTCCTGCTTGAAGCAATCGGGCAGGGTTATGAAGAGTTCCGGAAACCTCTCGTGAAAGGGTTTCGATGGATACTCGGGCAGAATGAAATTGGGCAAAGCATGGTCGAACCGGCACGCCAGATTGTATGGCGGCGGGTCATCAGAAAAAGTGCAGACGCAAAACTGACAAAGCTCTTAAGAGCGATCGGCACCATCTACGGCGGCGTAAAATCCGGAATAAAAAAAGCGCACGATCTTGATATCGACCGCCAGTGCTGGGGATTTGAAATGGCATTGCCGCTTGTTGTCTTCAGCGGCATGAATGACTTCCATGAGATCCTCGACGACAAATGTTTCTCGTGATGTGTAATGTTTGAACCACTATAGAAAGAGAAAATCTTGATTGTCATTACGAGACGCCTCTCAGGCGTCGTGGTAATCTCATACATTTGGTAATTCATAAGATTGCTTCGGTCACTGCATTCCCTCGCAATGACATTACGATACTGTCTCTCTGTGAAGGTGTCACACAGTGACGAGGTGGAAATTGTAGGTACTGCTCCCCGAGCAGTCCGAAACGGCAAGTTTGGTAAATAACCGGACAGTCACACGGCGCGCCCTGCATT
>JAKLHG010000065.1 GCA_022710255.1 Candidatus Hydrogenedentota bacterium | reverse complement strand
CTAACGCATTTCGTTGGTATAGTTCCATGGCAATACGATCGTTTAAGAGCGCCGATACCCGGAAATTCTTTTTGGGACAACGGGTCAGGTTGTTTGTGCATATTGAATCTGCCGCCATGCGTAAGTTGGCCATGCTGAACCGTGCCGCAGTGCTCGAAGACTTGCGTGTACCGCCGGGTAACCATCTCGAATCTTTGCGCGGGGATCGGGCAGGACAGTATAGCCTTCGCATTAACGACCGTTATCGTATATGTTTCGTATGGACACCCGAAGGACCGAAAGACGTTGAAATCGTTGACTATCATTGATGGAGAAATAGTATGCGAAAAGTTCCTTACCCTCACCCAGGCGAGATCCTGATGGAGGAGTTTCTCAAACCGATGGGAATCTCGCAATACCGATTAGCGAAGGAAATTGGCGTACCGCAACGGCGCATCGGGGAAATTGTGGCGGGCAAGCGTGCCGTAACGACGGATACAGGTCTACGCCTCTCCCGATTTTTCGGGATGTCTGAGGATTTCTGGACGGGGCTGCAGTTGGATTATGACGCCGCCAATACCAAAGATGCACTTGAAACTACCCTTGCCAACATTACGCCATGGGCGCAACGCAGCCACCCTGCACCTGTTTCGTCGTAAGATAAGGAAGAGGCCGGAACCCCCGGCAGAAAAGACAGAATCCAGGTCGGGACAACAAGGTGGGGTGAACCACCGGTTCGACCAGGTCCCATACACGGTTACTATATATCACCCCTGTCATTCTCGTAACAACGCATCCAGCACCTCTTCATGGTTGTTTAGAAATTGCTTTGTTACGACAAAATGCTCCGTATCCGTATAGTCAATTTTTTGAACGGTCTCATTTTCCAAAGTATAGATAACGGCGTTTGGATAGGCCATCAGAATGGGCGAATGGGTGGCGATAATGAACTGAGACGCATCCCGCACCAGGTCGTGCATGCGGGCCAGAAGGGCCAGTTGCCGGTTGGGGGAAAGGGCGACCTCCGGTTCATCAAGAATATAAAGGCCATTCCCGAAGAAGCGTTCCATGACCAGGGCCATAAAGGATTCACCATGGGACAATTCATGCAGGGATTTTTCGCCTTAACCTTGCGCCCCAAGATGGTCAAATTCGGTTGCCACGTTATAGAAACTTTCCGCCCGCAAAAAGAATCCGTCCCGGGGACGCTTCAGCCCGCGTTGAACCGTAAGCGCTTCGTGAAGGGGGGAATGGCTTACCCGGGTTGAGAACCGGAAATTGCGCGAGCCGCCTTCGGCATTAAAGCCCATGGCTACGGCAATGGCTTCAAGCAGCGTAGATTTACCCGTTCCATTTTCCCCCACCAGAAAGGTCACCGAAGGGTGAAATACCAGGTCCTTCATATTGCGGCAAACCGAGAGGCAGTAGGGATATTCCTCGAATGAAGGGACTTTATCGTGGTTAATGCTGATACGAAGCAGATAATGTTTTGCGTCTAGATGTTTCATCTACCGCTCCCCGTAGCTGATGGAAAACTTCATCCGTCTAAATGTATCACAGAACCCCGTTAAATCGTAATTTAAAGGGGCTTGATTTTCAAAACCTGTGGTATAATACCTATGGAACGCAACAAGGTTCCGTGCGGCATCACCCGCATGAAAGTAGGTTGGGTAATTAAAGGAGACGTGCCACGCGGGGCATTGGAGCGTTTCCCTGAAAAGGCTGCGCCTACGACGGGAGTCGTGGCGACAGCTGGGGTCGAAACCCGGCGCGCCCTGCAAGTGTCCCCTGTTGGGACGGTGGCGTTGTAAGCGCCTTGAGAGCCAGTGCGGTCAAGTGCGCGCAGGAAAGGCCCGCGAAGGTGAGCCGTGATGGACAGGATGCGGCGGTTTGACGTGCGTATGTGGTGAAAAGGTTTTCCAACCCGCCGCAAGCCATTGCGGCTCTTTTGTTTCATCGCGCGAGGGCGGGGCGCAAGCACTGAAGCAACCGGCCAGGGACGAATAACGTGGGAACGTGAAATTATTCGAATCTCCTCGAAAGGACTCAGCCCAAGAAAGGCTTCATGCCCGACGGCACCGTTTGAACTGTGTTCAAAGGGAACCGCAAGCGACTCTCGACCAGCTGGAGCAGAGCGACCCTGACGGGGACGTTGTATTCAAAGGCCGTGGCGATGGCGGCGGCTAATTCAGCACGTGACGCGTTGCGTCGCCAAAACAAGAACCCGGGGCAGCGAACATAAGACATTTCCATGTGCGCAATGCTGCCCTGAAAAAAAGTTCGGAACGCAGGGACTGTCGCAAGCGAGCGAAGCGAGACGGGACTGTCCCTGGCTTCCGAACAGACTTAAAGAACATAAACGACCAAAAGGACAGTAGAACGTTCTCCCGGGGGGGTGCGTACTTTACGTCCTTTAAGTCCTTTCGGTCCTTTCTTTTAAGAGGTTTTTTTTCGCGTTAACAGCCGTTTTTAGATTTACTTCTTGTGGATGCCTGACATCCGATTCACCAGATTTCCTGTCCGTTTTTGCGGGGTATTTTCAGAAGTTGGGGTTGTCTTGGGAAGACGTGCCAAAAATGAACAGGCAATTCCGCCTGCGGTCGCCCCGAACCTTTCCATGAATATCCCGTATTGCCTGCAGGATATTCATGGTATATACTATCCGCATGATACACCGCACGATTGATAGCAAACGCATTCAAACGGCCCTGAAGCGCAGCCGTATTGTGGCGTTGCTGGGACCGCGCCAATGCGGTAAGACAACGCTGGCGCGACACTTCGTGCCCGTGGAGTCGCTCAACTACTTTGACCTGGAGGACCCGGCAAGCCTTGCCCGTCTTTCCGAACCGGACACGACATTACGTCCCCTAAAGGGACTGATCGTGATAGACGAAATCCAGCGCCGTCCCGACCTGTTCCCTTTGTTGCGGGTCCTCGCCGACCGCAAGCCGCTTCGCGCACGTTTTCTCATCCTCGGAAGCGCCTCGCCGGACTTATTGAAACAATCCTCGGAAACCCTGGCCGGACACCTGGAAACGGTGCCGCTCGAAGGCTTCCGCCTGGCCGATCTCGGCGCGGCGGCCCAGTCCCGCCATTGGCTGCGGGGCGGTTTTCCCTTATCCTACACGGCCCGTACCGAAACAGCCTCGCTCCTCTGGCGCCGTCAATTTCTGCAAAGCTTCCTGGAACGGGACCTGCCGCAGCTGGGCGTTACCATTCCTGCCGTAACCTTGCGGCGCTTCTGGAGTATGATGGCCCACTATCATGGCCAAATATGGAATGCCGCCGAACTTGCCCGGGCCCTGGCCGTCAACGAGTCCACCGTGCGCCGCTATCTTGACCTGATGACCGGCGTGTTCATGATACGGCAGTTGCCGCCCTGGCATGAGAATCTGGGCAAACGCCAGGTCAAGGCGCCAAAAGTCTATGTGCGCGACAGCGGCCTGCTCCATGCGCTGCTGGGTATCGGCAGCCGGCGCGACTTGGAGCATCATCCCAAAGTGGGCGCCTCCTGGGAAGGATACGCCGTTGAAGAGGCGCTCAAGGCGCTTCAGCCGGACGATGCCTATTACTGGGCCACCTACAATGGGGCTGAATTGGACCTCCTGCTCTTCAAGAGAGGCCACCGCATCGGCGTGGAATGCAAGCGCGCGGACGCGCCCACGTTGACGCCGTCCATGCGTGTCGCAATGACCGACTTAAAACTGGATGAATTGTACGTAGTATACCCGGGCGAGAAACGGTATCCTCTCGCGGACAAGGTAACCGTGGTGCCCCTCGCGGAGTTTGCAGGCGCCCTATAACCTCAGATTTCCTGATCCCGACAGGTTTTTTAAATGCTATTTCGGAATCCAGATTGGCACTTTTTGAAGTTATATTCGCAAGTAATCGAGTATACTGTCCCCGGAACTTTCAAGAAATACATTGCACCCTTTCGCGATTTCCTGTTAGTATGGTCGGTGAGGCGCCGGGGTACTCCCAAAGGGGACGCTCCGGGGTTGCCGGGTGTTTAAGGACGTGTATATCTATGAAAATCGCCATACTTGGAACGGGTTATCAGGGACTGGTAACGGGCACCTGTTTCGCTGAAAACGGGCACCGCGTCGTCTGCATGGACAGGAACGCGGACCGCATCGCGCTGTTGAAACAAGGCGTCACCCCCATTCATGAACCCGGGCTGGAAGAACTCATCATCCGCAACATGGAGGAGGAACGGCTTTCGTTCACCTCCAATCTTGCAGAGGCGGTCCGGGACAGCCTGATGATATTTTTATGCATAGGCACGCCCGCGGACGAGCAAGGGCGCACGGACCTGTCCGGCCTGTTCGAAGTGGTGCGCCAGATTGCCGGGGTCATGGACGGGTATCGCATTGTTGTAAACAAGTGCACCTGCCCGCCGGGCACAGCCGACGAAATCGAGGGGATCCTCCACGAACATACCGGGCATCCGGCCGATGTGGTGGTCAACCCTGATTTTATGAAGGAAGGTTCGGCGGTGGACGATTTTCTGCGCCCGGATCGGGTTATTATCGGCTGCCGGGAAATCCGCGTGAACGAAATCATGAAGGAAATGTACGGCCCCTTCCTGAGAACGGGCAAGCCGTTGCTGGTCATGAGCCCACGCAGCGCAGAAATGGCCAAGTACGCCACCAATGTCATGCTGGCGGCGCGCATTTCCCTCATGAACCAGATGGCCGACATATGCGAGGAGTACGATGCCGACATCGCGGAAGTGCGCGAAGCCGTCGGTTCCGATGTACGCATCGGGCCTACGTTTCTATTCCCGGGCATCGGGTTCGGCGGCTCGGGGCTGCCCCGCGACCTGGCCGTCTGCGAACGCCTGGCAGGGGAAAACCATATTCCCCACGAACTGCTGACGGCCATCCGCACCGTTAATGAAAACCGCCGCGCGCGGTTTCTCCGGCAGATTCTCGATCATTATGGTGATACTATCCGCGAAAAACGGCTGACCCTGTGGGGCGCCAGTTTCAAAGCACGCACGGACGATGTGCGCGGCGCCCCTGCCCTGTATATTATCGACGGATTGTGCCGGGCCGGCGCGGCCGTGACGGTGTACGACCCGGTCGCAGCCGGGAAACTGGGCGAGCGCTACGGAGACTCCATCACCATCGCCTCCAAATATTATCCCGCGCTCGAGGGCGCGGACGGGCTGATTATCATGACCGAGTGGAACGAGTTCCGGCGTCCCGACTATGCGCGCATGGGAGAACTGATGCGCGAAAAAGTGATTTTTGACGGGCGCAACCTGTATACGCCCGCCATTATGCAATCCCATGGGTTCCGTTACTACAGCATCGGCCGCAAAACCGTATAGTCCATGGGACCTGCCGGCGGAACCTGCCCTGTTCCATAAACCGTGTGAAGACAAAGCGTCGCCCGGGACGGTATCGTTTTTTGCCACTGCAAACGAGATTGCATAACTGCGTTCGCAATGACGGGAATACACCGTTGTTGGTATTGTCCGGATCAAAAAGGACAGGGAGAAATTCATGGAAATCAGTTCCAACTATGTGGGGGCCGTATGCCGGCCGCTGGACATAGAGATCACCACGCGGCAGTGCATGAATTATGCCGCAGCCATTGACGACGACAATCCCCGCCATCTCGATGATTTGCGTCCCGACGGGATTATCGCGCCGCCCATGCTCGCCGTTTCGCTCACCTGGCGTATTTCGGAACGTTGGGAGGAATACTGGAGTGCATCAGGCTTCCCCACGGAGGTATTGGCCCGACAGGTCCATTACAGCGAGTCCCTGGAATGGATGCGGCCTATCCGGCCGGGCGACCGGCTGCATATGGAAGGAACAGTGGAGGCTATTCGGCCGCATCGCGCGGGCACACTCATTATCATCAACTATACCGCGAGCGGCCCGAAAGGGGAACTCGTCTTCGTGGAACGCATCGGCGGACTGCTTCGGGGCGTACCGTGTGTGGATGAAGGCCATGGTGAAGTGCCCCCACTCCCGGACGGTGCTCCCCCGGAGGCGGCGCCGTTGTGGAAATCAACCATAGCCCTCTCCAAATTCGCCGCCCACCGCTATGATGGCCTCGCGGACATTCATTTTCCGATACACATTTCACCGGCCTTCGCACAAATGGTGGGCCTGCCCGGCATCCTGTTTCAGGGCACGGGCACCCTGGCCCTGGCTGTGCGCGAGATAGTGCTCCGGGAGGCCGACAATGATCCCGCCCGGTTGCGCGGCGCAGGGTGCTGTTTCACCGGGATGGTGTTTCCGGGAACTTCCATCAGCGTGGAAGTGTTGGAACGAACGCCGGTTGCTCAGGGTATCACTTGCGGTTTCAGGGTGCTCGACGGGCGGGGAAAACCGGTTTTAAGCAACGGTACTGTTACCGTGGCCCTTTCATAAGGTAAAATATGCGCGCGGCTTGGAATCTATGATGGGCTAAAAGAATAATCGGGCGGCAGTCGTTTCTGGACGGCCTGTGTTCCCGCCGGATCGGCAAAGGGAACGCCATGTCGCCGATACAACCGGGCCATGGGCTTCGCTCATGGGAAACGGATTATGGATAAGTACGCGAAACTGCTGTGGCATTATGTTGACAAGTGGGCCTTGGAAAGGCCCGACGCGGAGGCGATTGTCTTCGGCGCGCATCGCATGACCTGGGCGCAGCTGGCCGATGCGGTCAACCGTACCGCCCGGGCCTTGATCGCGTTGGGCGTTAAAAAAGGGGAATGTGTCGCCTTTATTTCGAATCCAAGGCCTGAATTCATCATCACCTTCATGGCCGCCGCTAAAATCTCCGCCATTTGGGTCGGTTTGTCACCACGCTTTTCCATCCAGGAAACCAACCGCATTCTGCGCGATTGCCGCCCAGCGGTGCTGGTCACCCAGGACAAATACGAAAGAGTAAACCTGGTGGAACGCGCCCTGACCTACAGTTTCGAATTGGCGTGCATCCGGGAAATCCTGGTCATCGGCAAGGCGCCGCGAGGCATGGTGGACTTCGACGCATTCATTTCGAAACCGTATCCCGAAATGGATGCCGCCCTGGAACAGCGGAAGGCAAAGGCGTCTCCGGAGGACGAGGTGTTGCTCATGTTTACCTCCGGGTCTTCCGGCTTTCCAAAAGGTGTGCTGCACACGCATACCTCCATCATCAGCAATGTGCGGTGGGAAAAACGGGCCCTTAAAATGTCCGGGGAATCGCGCATCTTGCTGCATTTCCCCGTCAATCATGTCGCCGCCGACGTCGAAATCGGCTACTGCGCCGTCTATGCGGGCGCCTGCATTGTCATGCTGGAATCTTTTGACGCCGCAAAGGCCTTGGAGACCATAGAAAAGGAAGGGGTCACCATTATCGGGCAGGTGCCCGCCATGTTCATGCTTGAAATGAGAAATCCCGCCTTCAACAAAATATCCTGGGATTCCGTGAAGACATTCGTGTGGGGCGGTTCCGCGGCGCCGCGGGCGATGCTGACAGCACTCGATACCATCCGCGCCAAAACCGGTGCGCGGCTGATTACCGGGTACGGCGCCACGGAAGTGGGCGGTTTCGTTACTTTTACCCGTCCCGGTGATTCCCTCGCGGCGTTGGGAAAATCCGTCGGACACCCGTGCGGCCAGTGTGAAATACGGATTGTGGATGAACACCGCAACCCCGTCACAACCGGGGTCATCGGCGAGGTAGCCGTGCGAGGGCCGGTCGTGATGACGGGTTACCTGAACAGTCCGGCGCTTACGGCCGAGGCCATGGATGAAGAGGGCTGGTTCTACAGCAAGGATCTCGGGAGCATGGATGGGCAGGGCGTCCTGACCCTGCACGGCCGCCATTCCGAAATGTTCAAAACCGGCGGCGAAAATGTGTTTCCCTGTGAAATCGAAAGTGTGCTCGAGTCTCATCCTGCCGTGCTGTATGCTGCCGTGGTCACGGTTTCCGATGAGGTCTTTGATGAAGTCTGTCATGCCCATGTCATGAAAGCGCCCAGCGCGGAACTCAGCACCAAAGAATTGCTGGACTGGTGCAAAAATTCCCTGTCCTATTTCAAAGTGCCCAAAAAAATTGTGTTCCACCCCTCCCTGCCCCTGCTGCCCAACGGCAAGGTGGACAAAATCAAGTTGCGCGAAAATGCAACTTGAAATTCACGCCCTCGTTCCTGTG
Organism: Candidatus Hydrogenedentota bacterium; assembly: GCA_022710255.1. GTDB lineage: Bacteria > Hydrogenedentota > Hydrogenedentia > Hydrogenedentales > CAITNO01 > JAAYBJ01. The sequence goes on along the minus strand of JAKLHG010000065.1, from coordinate 3,841 downwards.
GCACTGTAAAACCTTCCCCACCCCAATAGTAATAGTTTGTAAGGATTAAGCGGAGAGAAACACTCCCTGATACCTTTGTTTTGTTCCTGACATCCAACGTAACCGCTGATCTGATTGCCCACAGATTTATTTTTAAGGCTGTATGTCCAATTTTTCTGGACATACTAAAGTAAATATGGTACAATGGGGCCATGATGAGAGCCATAGACATAAGGCAACAGGTCAAGGCGGATGTACTTGACTATCAACAACTTTCCGCCATGCTGTGCGGATACGCCAAGCCGCGGGACCGTATCAGCGCTTTGCTCGCGGAGGGAAGCCTCATCCGCATTAGAAAAGGGCTTTATGTTTTTGGCGAACCCTATCGCCGCGGCCCCATTAGCCGGGAAATACTTGCCAATCTGATTTATGGTCCCTCCTATGTAAGTGTGGACTATGCCCTCTCCCGATATGGGATGATTCCGGAACGCGTGGAAAACGTGACCTCGATGACGCTGGGCGCGCGGAAACGCTTCGATACCCCGCTGGGCACATTTACCTATTATCCCCTGCCTGTACACCGCTACACTCCGGGCATACTCTGGACGGAAGGAAACGGCGGGGTCTTCCTGATGGCCGCGCCCGAAAAAGCGCTGGTGGACAAGGTCTGGACGGACAAACGCTTCAAACCCGCGCGGACGGAAGAGGTGGGCCGCTATCTCCTGGAAGATTTGCGCATGGATGAAGAACACCTTTTTTCGCTTGACAGGGAGAGGTTGGCAAGTATTGCCCATGCGTTCGCTTCCCGAAAAGTGAATGCGGTAACGCACTATTTGTTGCGCCAAGGAGGAGTTCCCGTATGAATGAAGCCCTCAAGTCCATGCTTGAGCACTATGCCTGCCAGACGCAGGATGCGTATGTCGGCGCTTTGCGTGAAATCATGCAGCGCATCGCCTTGCTCGGCCTCTGGCGGGCCAAGTTCTTCGAACATGCCGCCTTTTACGGTGGTACAGCCCTGCGGGTTCTGTACGGACTGGAACGTTATTCCGAGGACTTGGATTTTTCGCTGCTCAAACCCAATGCCGCGTTCAGTCTCGACGCCTATGGAGAATCATTATGCCGGGAATTAAAGGGCTTTGAATTTGATGTTGCCTTTACGGTGCGCCCCGCAAAACCGAATGCCGCCATAACGTCCGCTTTCATCAAGGCGAACACGCTGCAACATCTGGTCGTTATTCAAATGCCGTCTGAACTGACCGGCGCCTTTCATGCCGATGAAACCGTAAAGATAAAACTGGAGGTGGACACAGACCCGCCCGGCGGATTTGAGGTTGAAAGCCATCCTGTCCTGATGCCGATTCCTTTTGCCGTGCAGGTATACAAGAAACCGGACCTATTCGCAGGAAAGATGCACGCCTTATTGTGCCGCGCGTGGCGCAATCGTGTTAAAGGCCGTGACTGGTATGATCTGGTTTGGTACCTGGGACATTGTCCCCAACTACACCTTTCTCATCTGGAAGCGCGCATGCGCTACTCCGGCGACTGGTCCCTGCCTGAAGCTTTGGATCGGGAAAAGTTGTTTGAACGACTCCGCCTTTCCATTTCCAAACTGGATGTCACCCGGGCAAGACAGGAAGTGGAACCTTTTGTACGGGATAAATCATCACTTGCCCTCTGGTCGCGTGAGTTCTTTCTGGAAATCATAAACGGGATTGAAATTGTGTGAAGATTTTTTTCTACTGAGAACGGACGGATATGTATTTTACGTTGCGATTATGGATGATTCTGCTTCGAAAATTCCCGTGACATTTTCGTGGTTTCAGGGTGAGCCACGGGCTCATGAGGACTGGTTCCCAAATTCATATTTGGGAACCCACTCTCTCTTGAAATTCCATTTCTCTTTAGTCCATGCACTGGGGGTTCCCAAATATGAGTTTGGGAACCAGAAGTCGCAAGGGTTGTCCGTATTCTTTTAACAACGTCAGTCCGCGTGAAAAACATTTCACTTTGGCACAGATGATTTCATAATGAAACACAAGCGGCGTGTTATATCTCGTTTTCGACTGTTTTTGCTCCCTTTTTGTTGGCACGCTTCTTGATTATATAGAAGGGAACGATTCTAAACAACAAAGGAGTACCCATAATGATACGCATGGATAAGTTAACGATAAAGGCGCAGGAAGCGCTCGCCGAAGCCCTCGAAACGGCTTCTTCAAAAGGACATCCGGAAATAACCACGGTGCATCTGCTGCACGCCCTGGCGTCGCAGGAACAGGGCGCTGTGGCCTCCATATTACAGCGCATCGGCGTACCGCCCGCCCAGGCAGCCGCCGCCGCGGAGGCCGCCATGGAGCGCATGCCCCGCACCAGCGGCGGCGGGGCACAGCCCGGCCTGGGACGCGAAGCCAACAAGGCGCTTGACGCGGGCTGGGCCCAGGCACAGCGGCTCAAGGATGAATACCTGAGCACCGAACATATGCTGCTCGGCATCCTGGAAGCCGGCGGCGAAGCCGCACAACTGCTGAAAGGGTCCGGGGTATCCCCCCAGGCGGTACTGCAGGCGCTCAAAGAGGTGCGCGGCACCCAGCGGGTCACCGACCCGAACGCGGAGTCCACCTATGAGGCCCTTCAAAAATACAGCCGAGACCTGACACAGCTGGCGCGGGCGGGCAAACTGGATCCCGTCATCGGCCGTGATGAAGAAATCCGCCGGGTCATCCAGGTGCTGTCCCGCCGGACCAAGAACAACCCCGTGCTCATCGGTGAACCCGGTACGGGCAAGACCGCCATCGTGGAAGGGCTGGCCCAGCGCATCATCGCCGGTGACGTTCCCGAAGGTCTGAAGAACAAGCGCATTGCCGCACTGGACATCGCCGCCATGGTGGCTGGCGCCAAGTTCCGCGGTGAATTCGAAGAGCGCCTGAAGGCCGTCCTCGCCGCCGTGCAGGAAGCGGAGGGCAAGGTAATTTTATTCATAGACGAAATGCACACCATCGTCGGCGCAGGCGCGGCGGAAGGTGCCATGGACGCGTCGAATATGCTGAAGCCCGCCCTGGCGCGCGGGGAACTGCATTGCATCGGCGCCACCACGCTCGATGAATACAAGAAGCATGTGGAAAAGGATGCCGCCCTGGAACGCCGGTTCCAGCCGGTGCTTGTGGACCAGCCCAACGTGGAAAACACCATCGCCATTCTGCGCGGCCTGAAGGAACGGTACGAGGTACATCACGGAGTGCGCATCAGCGACGATGCCATCGTGGCCGCCGCCACACTCAGCCACCGCTACATCGCCGACCGGTTCCTGCCGGACAAGGCCATCGATCTGATTGACGAAGCGGCCTCACGACTGCGCATCGAAATAGACAGCATGCCCTACGAGATTGACGTCATCGAGCGGCGGCTGCGCCAGCTCGAGATCGAACAGCTCGCCCTGAAAAAGGAAAAGGACCGCAGCGCCCGCGAACGACGGGAAGCACTGGAGGCGGAGATGGCGGAACTGCGGGAAGACCTCAGTGCCAAGAAAAGCCAGTGGCAGACGGAAAAGGAACGCATAGAGGCCATCCGCGCCCTGCAGGGCCAGATCGATGAAGCAAAACGTCAGGAGGAAATCGCCGAACGGCAGGGCCAGTATGACAAAGTGGCCGAAATCCGCTACGGCACGCTGAATGAACTGCAGCAACGGCTCACGGCGGAAAGCGCCAAACTGGCCGAGGTGCAGCGGCAGGGCAGTTTCCTCAGCGAAGAGGTAACCGAGGAAAACGTGTCCAAAATCGTGTCGAGCTGGACCGGCATTCCCGTGGACAAGCTTATGGAAGGCGAGATGGAGAAACTACTCCAGCTCGAAAAGCAAATCGGCCTGCGC
>JAKLHG010000649.1 GCA_022710255.1 Candidatus Hydrogenedentota bacterium | reverse complement strand
CGTGACGTCATAGAAAAGGATCTTGAGTTGAGTAATACGGCCGATCGTATTCACGTTGGCGATACACAGGATTTCTTCTGACAACAAAGGAGACTAACATGAAAAGCGATAAGAGCAGTTTCGCGGTATTCTTCGGGAATCGCGGCTTTTTCCCGGCGTCCCTCCAGGCGGGTGCGCGCAAGGAAATGACCGCGGAACTCAAGAATCTTGGCCACAAGGTGCTCACACTGGATGCCAAAGCTACTCGTCATGGCGCAATTGAAACGCCGCTGGAAGGTGCAGTGTATGCGAATTTTCTGCGCGAAAATGCGGGCAACTATGACGGAGTCATTCTCTGCCTGCCCAACTTCGGGGATGAGACGGGTGCCATTGCGGCACTGAAAGACGCCGGCGTTCCCATCCTCATCCAGGCGTATCCGGATGAGTTGGATAAAATGGCCCCGGAAGTGCGCCGCGATTCCTTCTGCGGCAAGTTCTCCATCATGGATGTGTTTTGCCAGTATGGGCTGAAGTTCACTGCCCTAAAACCGCATACGGTACATCCAACCGATCGGCGCTTTGCGGATAATATTGACTATTTCGACCGCCTGTGCCGCGTGGTCAAAAAAATGCGTTCCATGACGATTGGCGCCGTTGGCGCACGCACTACGGCTTTCAAGACGGTTCGCATTGACGAAATTGCACTGCAGCGCCATGGAATCACCATGGAAACACTCGATATGTCTGATGTCTTCGCACGCATGAACGCCCTTAAATTGACCGACAGCCCCGTGGTGAAGAAGGCCAAAATCCTTCAGAAATACACCAACTGGGGCAAAACCCCAAAACATGCCTTCGAAACCCTGACAAAACTGGGCGTTGTCCTGGATTCTATCGCCGAGGAGTTACGGCTTGACGCCATGGCCGTGCGCTGCTGGATTGAATTACAGCAGCAATATGGCGTTTCCCCCTGCATATTGCTCAGCGAGATGAACAACCGATGTTTCCCCGTGGCTTGCGAGGTGGATGTCGGCAGCGCGGTCACGATGTGCGCCCTGCGCGTTGCGTCCGGCAGCGTCGCCACATGCCTGGATTGGAACAACAACTACGGCAATGACGACAACAAGTGTATTCTCTTCCACTGCGGTCCAGTACCCCAGGATATGATGACCTGCACCGGTGAGATTTCCGACCATGCGATCCTTGCCAATACCGTCGGCAAGGGCTGTTCGTTTGGATGTAACGAGGGCCGGATTAAACCGGGGCCCTTTACCTTCGGCAATCTCATTACGGATAGCGGTAAACTCAAGTTTTACCTGGGCGAAGGCAAGTTTACAAAAGACAAAATCCCCGCTGACTTCTTCGGTTGCGCCGGGGTGGCGGAATTTCCAGACTTGCAGCAGACCTTACTGACCATCGGCCTCGAAGGACACCGTCACCATACAGCCGTAACCCCCGGATGTGTTATGGCGCCGGTAAAAGACGCTTTCGAGAATTATTTAGAGTATCAGGTCACGGCGGTATAAACCATCGAGTTCCTTTTTTTTGCGCGCCCCGATAGTTCAGTGGATAGAACGAGCGCCTCCTAAGCGCTAAACACAGGTTCGATTCCTGTTCGGGGCGCCATCTTTATCTGTGCAAAACAATCGCCGCTATTCCTCTTCTTCAAACTCATCTTCCATGTCGAGTTGTTCCGGAATACCCGTGCCGTTCGAGGGATTATCCGCAGGCTCATTTACCTCCAAAGGCGCTGATTCCGTGGCGTCTTCTTCCTTTTTCTCTCCCAATGCGCGGGCCACTGCGCTGACAACAGCACCGGGTTGCGGCTTCATGAGTTTGACGCCCTGCGTGTTACGTCCGATGGTGCTGATGCCGACCACACCGGTTCGAATGATTGTCCCGTCCGTACTCACCATCACAATTTCGTCATCATCATCAACGGTAAGCATGGCCACCACGTTCCCGTTTCGTTCTGTCGTCTTGATATTAATAATTCCCTGACCGCCGCGATGCTGAAGACGATATTCACCCACCTTGGTGCGTTTTCCATAACCATTCTCAGTTACGCTCAGAACCGTTTTTTCATCTTCTGCAAGGGAAACCCCCACGACGAAGTCTCCCGTTTGCAGCCGGATACCGATAACGCCACGCGCCGTGCGCCCCATAGGCCGCACATCCTTCTCCGGGAACCGTATTGCCACCCCCTGGTTTGTGGCAATCAAAATGTTGTCTTTCCCCGAAGTAATCAGGGTATCCCACAGCGTGTCTCCTTGATCAAGATCAATGGCGATGATACCAGCCGCGCGGGGATTGCTGAATGCCTTGAGCGCTGTTTTTTTGATGGTTCCCTTGCGTGTCACCATGAACACAAAACGTCCCTCTTCATTCAAATCACGAACGGGCAGGAATGCGGTTACAGTTTCGTCTTGTGCGAGATTCAATACATTGACTATGGCGCGACCGCGCGCGGTGCGGCTC
>JAKLHG010000648.1 GCA_022710255.1 Candidatus Hydrogenedentota bacterium | reverse complement strand
GTTTTGACAACAAGTTGCAGGCGTTGAAACACTTTGACCGCTCCGGCGTTATATAGTCGGACGGCTTGAAATTGGGCGCGCAAGACAGTTGCCTTTCCATCTAAAATATGTCACACTGTAGCGGGAACCAATTTACACAAGGAGACTGAGAATGAAACCTATGATTCTGTGGACACTGACAGGGGCAGCCCTGTGCCTGTTGTCCGCCGCCGTGACGGCGCAACAGCCGGAACTCAAAGGACTGGAAGACCCTGTAGAGGGGCGGCTGCAGATGGGACAAACAACCCTGGAAGACCAGACGGATGTGGCGGTGACGGTCTATAACAACAACCGCGCCCTGGTGCGGGACCGCCGGGCCATCAAGATGCTGCCGGGCGAATCGGCCTTGCGGTTCATGGACGTTGCCGCGAAAATCATGCCCGAGACGGTCAGCCTGAGGTCCATCAATGATCCGGGCGCCCTGAAAATTCTTGAGCAGAACTATGAGTTTGACCTGGTAAGTCCGGAAAAACTGATGGAAAAGTATGCGGGCCGCGAGGTTACCCTGGTCAACAAGGACACTACGAACGATTTCACCGAACAGACGGCCACGTTGCTCAGTATCAACAACGGGCCGGTATACAAGGTTGAGGACAAGATTTACCTGGGCCATCCCGGGATCGTGGTGCTCCCCAAAATGCCGGAAGAACTGATTGCCAAGCCCACGCTGGTATGGCTGCTGGCCAATGAAGGCACCGACCATGAAGTGGAGGCCGCCTACCTGACCGAGGGCATGAACTGGCGCGCCGATTACGTGCTCACCCTGAACCGGGAGGAAACCGCCCTGGATATCGAGGGCTGGGTTACCCTGACCAACCAGTCCGGTGTCGCCTATAACAACGCCCAGTTGAAACTGGTCGCAGGCGACGTAAACATGGTGCAACCCCAGGTCGCTGATATGGAGCGCAGCCTGGTCTATTTCACCGAGCCCGCTCCTGCTTCGCTCATGGTAGAAGAACGATTCGCCGAATATCACCTCTATACCCTCCAGCGCAGGACCACCATCCGCGAAAACCAGACCAAGCAGGTCAGCCTGCTCAGCGGCGCCAACGTGGCCGTTGAAAAGCACTATGAACTTCGGGGCAATACCGGCTTTTATTGCAATCCCATTGAGGCACAGCACGACCAGAATACGGATGTTTTCGTGACCTTCCAAAATCGCGAAGAGAACAGGCTGGGCATGCCCCTCCCGGCCGGTGTCATGCGCGTGTACCAGGCGGACCAGTCGGGCATGTTGCAGTTCTCCGGTGAAGACCGCATCCGCCACACGCCCAAAAACGAGGAGGTGCGCCTGAAACTGGGCAAAGCCTTCGACGTGGTCGGTGACCGCACCCAGGACGACTACAGGGCCTTAGGGCCCAACAGTCATGAGTCCGCCTTTACCATTACCGTGCGCAACCAGAAGGACACCGCTATCAAGGTGGACGTGGTTGAACCGATGCTGGGCGACTGGACCATACTGGAGGAATCCACTCCTCACGTCAAGAAAGACTCCCGAACCGCCGTGTTCACCCTGGAGGCGCCCGCCGACGCGGAAGCGAAACTGACCTATCGGGTGCGTGTGAATTTTTAGGCGCAAACTTCTCAAAAACCGCGTTATTTTAAACAGGTTTCCAAATAAAATTCTTGTCATTACCCACATCTTTCCGTTCAGGATGGGGTATTAAGATGCCAACGTATGCATTCAGAAGCGGGTAAGGCGGAGGTCTTTCGGCCTCTACCTCCCCGTTGTCGCAATGGGGTCAATCCCCCATATTTACCGGCGTGAAGGTCGTTCACCGGGCGACCCCTGTGACGTTGCCCCGATTGGGGGAAGTCGGTTACCAAACATTGCCATGTGTTTGCGCTTGATACATATTTCTTCCAGTGTTAACAGACCGAGTTTACGCGCGAAGTAATTACACCTCAGTTTGCAGTTGTCGTTATAATTCTTTCGATTGAGTTTTGCGTCTGGTTCGAGCCCGGAGGGCCTTTGGGAATGTGAACACGGCGTAACGGTTTGGGCTTGAACAGTCCTCGCGTTTTAAGGTCGCGCATGAGTGACAGGAGATTTTCCTGTCGTCTATAATGCAATCAGATTGCATTATGGACGATAGATTATATTCAGTCAAGAATAACCGTAAATTCCGATTGCTGCTTGTATGTAAACAGCCGAATCATAGACACTGCAAATTCAAGAAGCGACGCCGATTCTATTGTTGGCAGATTATGATAGGCCTATGCTATATTCACTTTAAGATATAAGGGGGCTGAATCCGGGAGAAAGCGATGGCGTCCGCATTATTACAGCCGGCATTAACCATGGAAGGCGTCTCGAAACGTTTTCCGGGCATGCTGGCCGTGGACCAAGTGGACTTCGAGGTTTTCCCGGGCGAGGTGCATGCGTTGATGGGGGAAAACGGCGCGGGCAAGTCCACGCTCA
>JAKLHG010000647.1 GCA_022710255.1 Candidatus Hydrogenedentota bacterium | reverse complement strand
ACGGTGATGCCATTACATTCGTCACCCCCGAGGACCACGAAACTCTGGGATCGATTGAACGGACACTGGGCAAAAAACTGCAGCGCGAAGATTGGGAAGGCGCGGTTCCCGTCCGGTCGTCATCTGACTCCGCCCCAAAAAGTCGCACAGGCAAGGACATCAAGAGTTCCCGTAACGGAAACAGCCAGGGAAGTCGTCAGAAAGCAAAAAGCGGTTATTCCCGGAACAGACCCAGGGTCTAATATCTCTTCCATAGTGACGGCCAGTAAACTTTTGAGTTCTGGGGAGAGCCGTTCGTGAGCCCTTGAGAACCCCCATAAATGATAACATTTTGTTGAAGCAGGGACTGACGCAAGCGAGCGAAGCGAGACGGTCTGCTCTCGCTTCCAACCGCACCATTTTCATCGTTTATGGGGAAAGATCAAAGCCTCATGATGAACTGCTCTGAAAATTTATTTTAGGTAGCAGACTTAAGACCATATATTTTTTATGGGTCATATATGTCCTATAGATCCTATAAACCGTATAACCCGACCTATTTACAGCGTTTATGGAGGGGGCAAAGCCTCATGAAGGGCTGTCCCTAATAATAAGTCTTAATCGAACGCTGAAATCCCTACCTTGAGATTCTTGCGTGACATTGAATTCAGGGATTTTTTGGTTTGGGGCCACGTTTTTGCGGCCGAACAGAAGGCTTCAATTACGCTTCAATCTGGTCGAGGAAAGCAGCATCACCGCGAGACGACCGGTGTTGGTTTCTTTGCGTATGCGTTCCACAAGGTCCTCTGCCTCCGGTTGTACCAACCACGCTAACCAATCCACTATGACGCCTGGCGGCGGGAATGCGCGGCATACAAATCCATACTCATGGCCGATGCTCGCGCCGGAAAACCATCTTCCGCCATGAAGGATGTCATGGAGTTCGGTGACCGACGGCGCCCGAATTACGGTACCCAGCCGTTCCAAGTCCACTATGCCCGCGCGCTTCTCAGTCGTCATACATCCTCACCCCGTCCGTTTCCTGCTCCAACGATTTCAGCCATTCGTAGGCCTGGCCCAATACGACAATGGCCGCAGCCAAGTCCTCGCTGCCCAGCGAGGTGGATTTCCGTAGCTGGCCGTTTTTGCGGTACAACTTGGCAAAAGAGACGATGGGCAATTCCACGGTCTCGTTTTCCCGTTTCCCTTTATTAAAGAAGACGCAGGCCGAACAGGCGCCCTGCCGGAATACTTTCACTGGTTTCCGGTGGGGCCCCTCCTTGCTCGTTTGCGCTTCTTGCAGGCAGTTTTGTTCCATTTTTGTTTCCTCCAAGGGGCTGCGATTTCTCCCCTCGAATAGACGGGGAGAAATCAGAAAAGAAGAACTGCCTTTGTCACGTGTGAAACAGCAATAAACGTTTCAAGCAATTACAGGGTTCTTAGTAGGCCGGGTGAAGCGGGATATGGGGAAATGCCTGTAAGTTTTCCATCACCTGAACGTTAGGTAAAGCAAGGAATACTTGAAATGGCAGAGCGCAACCCGCCTTCCTGTTCAATACAGTGCCTATCCCCACCCCAACCGTCATTCCGGTTTTTGGCCGACGAGGCACGAGGAGGACAAAAGACCGGAATCCAGAGGGGTTGATGTGCCTGCCCGCGGCTTTGAAACCTGGATTCCGGTCTTTTCGCGGCCTGGCCAACCTTTCGATGCACGTCCTTCTTCCACCGCGAAAAACCGGAATGACATATTCGAAGGTATGGTAAATATTAAAGACTGCACTTCGCCGTACGGGTAAGGACAGAACACAGAAAGACAAAACAAAAATACTCATGCGAAATAGGCGATCATCCATCCCCGCTTATATCTTCCCATAGATCACGCCATTCCGGATTTACCGATTCAATCAAATTCAGTTTCCATGCCCGCTTCCATTTTTTCAATTCCTTCTCACGTGCTATAGCCCGGTACATATCACCATACAGTTCATAATATACCAGGATATGTACGTTGTATCGCCGGGTAAACCCTTCCATTACGTCATTTTTGTGTTGCCATACACGCCTTCGCAAGTCGCAAGTTACGCCTATATAAAGGGTACCGTTCCGTTTACTCGACAAAATGTATAGTGCAGGTTGTCTATCCAAGATATAACCTTTGCGTATCTCAGGCTTCACTGATCCGTCTTAATCATAACAAAGATTGACTTGAGTTTTGTCATTCCGGTTTTTGACCGACGAGGCACGAGGAGGACAAAAGACCGGAATCCAGAAGGCATGCACGCATGCAGCGGTTGTAGACTGTAGGGCCCCAATGGCAAGGGCATTGTGTATTCTGTTTTATTTCCAACCGATTTTCCAGGCGGCATCACGGTCTTGGTTTTGTGGTAGTCTTGGATTATGATATTTTATGTGCCTAACATCCTGTATAAACACCGGAAAGAAGAGGTCCCTTATGAAAAGCCGTATTCGCTATACGCAAGAAGAAAAG
>JAKLHG010000646.1 GCA_022710255.1 Candidatus Hydrogenedentota bacterium | reverse complement strand
GAACAAGGAATAATATATGTCCCTCATCTCCCCATATGCGCTCAATTCGCACCGGCAATACAAAGGGAATCTCCATACGCATACCACCAACAGCGATGGCGTGATGACACCTCAGCAGGCGGTGGACCTGTATGCGGCGCTGGGATACCATTTCCTCATGCTGAGCGACCATGACCATGTAACGGAAATTCGTACCCTAAATCACCGGGGAATGACACTTATCCCGGGCTATGAAATCACCTCCGGCGGAGGGCATCTGCTGTATGTCGGTGGCCGTGAGGTACTTCCGCAAAACAGCGACCGCCAGTCCGTGATTCATGCTGTAAATGATCGGGGCGGTTTTTCCATTGTCAATCATCCCAACTGGGAGGAAGATTATTCCCACTGGCCCCAGGCCGAACTCAACACACTAAAAGGATTTCACGGTCTGGAAATATATAATGGGGTGTCGGAACGTGCGGAAGGCGCCGCTCTCGCCACTGACCGATGGGACATGTTACTGAGTAAAGGCCGGCAGGTATGGGGTTTCGGGAACGACGACACCCACGAAACCTATGACTCCTGTATCACCTGGAATATGGTTTTTGCGGAAGATTCTTCAATGGAATCCCTGCTTGCGGCTATGCGTGGCGGGAATTTTTATGTCACTACAGGCGTCCATATTGATGCCATAGATACGGAAGACGGCATAATACGCATTATGTCACGCGATACGCAGTGTTTCAGAGTAATACGCGATCACGGCATGGTCCTGGCCGCGCTGGATGGACCTGAGATGTGTTTTGAAGTACCGGATGTCGCTCCGCTTTCCTACCTGCGGGTGGAATGCTACGGCCAGGGGGCAGATATGGCATGGACGCAGCCGTTTCGGATTGCTTAACGCAAAGGGAATCGTATTTCCAGGGCAGTTGATATATCGCGAAACCGGACCTAAATTTGTTTCGCGTTACGGTGCTTGAGTTCTTCCACAACGGCGCGTACATCCTGGGCACGGGACTGAGGCATGACGAGTACGGCGTCATCCGTAACAACCACAATGGCATCTTCCATGCCGACCACCCCCACCGCCATTTTATTCGCGCCTGCGGCGTTATAAACAATGCAATTTGCGCAGTCCACCACTACCGGGTCTCCGATGGTGCGGTTGCCTGATGAATCACTTGTCCCGGAGGAATCTACGGCATTCCAGGCGCCTACGTCCGCCCAGGGAAATTCGCCCCGGACCATAAGCACGTTATTGCTTTTCTCCATCAGCGCATAGTCGATGCTGATACCTTCAATCGCCTCAAAAATCCGCTCCACTATCGCCGTGTCGTCTCGTTTCAATGCCTCGGCCATGGTAACAACCGCTTCCGCCAAAGCGGGACGCGCCCGGCGCAGTTCTCCCAGGAACACGGAAAGTTTCCAGAAGAACATGCCGCTATTCCAGTAGTGACGACCGCTCGCCACAAACCGGTCAGCCTGCTCCGCATCCGGTTTCTCGTGAAACGCCCGAACTTGGTACACGGGTGAAGTCTTGCCGGATTCGAAGGCAACCGGTTCATCCATAATGGCTTCCACATAGCCGAAGCCGGTTTCCGGACGGGTCGGCGGAATGCCGCAGGTGACCAGCGCATTCCGTTGTTCCGCCATATTCATTGCGGTTTCCAGCATCAGTTTGAACCCTTCCGCATCGCCGATGCGATGGTCGGCCGTCGTTACAGCCAGGGTTATCGCGTCCGGGTTGCGATCTGGATAGCGGGCCATCAGCCAGGCCGCTGTATAGGCCAGGGCGCCAGCCGTGTTGCGTTTACACGGTTCCGTAAGAATGTTCTCGTACGGGAAATACGGCTCCGCTTCGTGAATTGGCGCCGCCAGGTGTTTTCCTGTAATGATGTAGACATTATTCAGGCCGACAAGTTCGGCTATCGGTTCGATGGCCAGCGAAAGCATGCTTTTGTCGGGATGGGTCAGCGCAAGCAACTGTTTGGGCAGGTGTTGTCTGGACAACGGCCAGAAACGTTCTCCGGAACCGCCGGCCATAATTACACCAACCCTGAGAGCAGTCATTTTCGGTGTCATTTCCTAATCCCGTTGCGTTTGGAAAAGATAGAACGAACCCTGCCGGACCGTATCCATGGCCTGAAGGCAGGCCTCCTCCGTAAGTCATTTGTATGTTTATGGCACACCATGTGTAATGATATCCCGTATATACCACTTACCCCCGTTCTCATCACAAGTCTTTCTGTCAGGACCAGATAAACCATACAAGAGCCGCAGCAGGCAGGACCGCGATAAGGGTAAAGGGAACAGACACCTTCATGAACTGGGGAAAGGAAACGACGTGCCCTTCCTTCTTGAGTATGCCGCACGCCACGATATTGGCGGAGGCACCGATGGGCGTCAGGTTGCCGCCCAGGGTAGCGCCTGCAAGGAGGCCGAAATAAAGAAGGTAAGAGTTTGGGATGCCCATGCTGACGTTGATTGCCGCCAC
>JAKLHG010000645.1 GCA_022710255.1 Candidatus Hydrogenedentota bacterium | reverse complement strand
TCCTGCATGGGGCAGCCCTTTAACCCCGTCTACATGCGCGCCACTGAGATTGAAGTTACCGATGACAAACCGGAAGGCACGGTCACATTAGTACATCGTACCGGGTTTTTATGGAACGACCAGGTGTTTCAACCCGCGCAGGTGAAAGTTACCCGTCATTCAGCACCATAAATTTTAGAGCGAAAACAGGGACTGACTCCAGCCCTGCTTTCGCGGTCAGACTTCAACACACAGAAAACGATTTATCGAAAGGAAGAGCGACCTTATGGCGGATTCAGATTATATTGTAGGAATTGACCTTGGCACGACGAACTCCGAAATCGCGGTCTATAAGAACGGAGAAGTGCGTATCATTAAAAAGAATGACCGCGATATTTTGCCGTCCTTTGTGGGGATCACTCCGGAGGGGGCACTCCTCGTCGGAGAAGAAGCGCGTAACCAGATGCTGCTCTACCCGGAACGCACCGTGCGCAGCATTAAGCGCAAAATGGGCGAAGACCTGTCGGTTCCCCTGGGCGACAGGCAATTCAAACCGCAGGAAATATCCGCGTTTATTTTACGCGAGTTGGCGCAGTGGGCGGCGAATTTTATGGGCAGTCCCGCGCGACGCGCCGTAATCACCGTGCCCGCGTATTTCTCGGATGCGCAACGGCAGGCCACGCGTGAGGCCGGCGCGCTGGCGGGACTTGATGTGTTGCGCATTATCAATGAGCCGACGGCGGCCAGTCTGGCCTACGGCATCCAGGAGGTGGGCCAGAAAACCGTGCTGGTGTATGACCTGGGGGGAGGCACTTTCGATGTATCCATTATCGCCATGGAAGGCGAAGTGACCGAAGTGCTGGCCAGTCACGGCAATAACCACCTGGGCGGTGACGATTTTGATGCCCTGATTGCGGAAAGACTGGCGCAACATTTTGAGCAGGAACATGATATCAATCTTCGCCATGATTACCCCGTTGCCTGGTCCCGTATCTGGCGCGCCGCCGAAGAAGCCAAAATAAAACTGAGCGAGGCCCCCTTTGTTACTGTCCGAGAGGAAACGCTGGTCGTAAGCAACGGCATCCCCCGACACCTGGAACTCGAACTTTCCCGACAGGAATACGAAGCGCTTATTTTACCCCTGGTGGAGTCCACACTGGACAGTGTGACCAAAGCGCTGCAGGATGCCGGCAAAACGACGAACGATATTAACGCTGTACTTCTCGTCGGCGGCGCGACCCGCACCCCCCTTGTGGCGCGTATCCTTGAAGAGCGAGTCGGCATGGAACCTCGACAGGACATTCATCCTGATTTATGCGTGGCACTGGGGGCGGGGGTGCTGGCCTCGCGGCTCGCGGGACACGACATCGACCGCGTGCTGGTGGATGTGACCCCCTACACCTTCGGCGTAAGGTGTATTGGAGAAGTGGACGGCAGAACATGCGATCATAGGTTTGCCAAGATCATTCACAGAAATGCGCCACTTCCCATTACCCGTACCGAACTTTTCTATACCACCTGTCCCTATCAAAAGTCCGTGGCTGTGGATATTTTCCAAGGAGAGGATGAGGATATTTACAATAACATTCCTGTCGGTAAATTTATTATCGAAGATCTCAAGCCGGTTCCGGAACCGAACGAAATCCTATGCCGCATGGCCCTTGACATCAACGGCATTCTTACGGTGACCGCCATTGAAAAATGCACCCAAAAGTCAAAACATATCACCATCGAAAACGCAATGCGCCCCATGGATGAAGGGGAACTCGCGGAGGCGCGCAAGCGGATCACAGAACTATACGCTTCGGACGAGGTATACATCGGGGACACCGAGTCGAACGATGAGGAACAGGAGAAAGAAATTACCGCCGGGGACCATGGGGACGCGGTGGCCTTGATGAAGCGTTCCGAGATGCTGATGGATAAAATGCACGATGAGGACAAAGAAGAAGCCATTGAATTGCTAGAACGAATCAAGGATGCCTTGGAAGCCGACGATGAACAAACGCTCCGTGAGGCGCTTGACGAACTCAAGGAACTTATTTTCTACATCGAGGGCAAGTAAACATGGTGGACACGGAGCGATATCGCTGCCCGGTCTGCAAGGCCTCTTTTAGAGGCGCAAACCTGTGTCTACGGTGCGGCGTAACCCTTGACCCCATATTACGTATCGCAGCGGAAGCATCCGCATTACGCGCCAAAGCCGCTACTTTGTTACGATACGGCCACTTCGAAGAAGCCCGACAAGCGGCAGCGCGCGCTCAGCGCTATGACGCCACGGAAACAGGCAGAGACCTGTTGTCGCTGATCCAGTGGTGCCTGAAAAACGTCGTAATGGATTCTGAAGCAACAGAAATCTAACGTGGGCGTTGCCCAAAATACCAACCCCTGAGCAAGCATGGGACGTCTTCGGCGCACCAAAGCAAAAATGCCGGTCCTGGAAGTGCCGCTCCCGGGTGAGGCAGATACAGGAGAAAAAACGTTGAGTTGATAA
>JAKLHG010000644.1 GCA_022710255.1 Candidatus Hydrogenedentota bacterium | reverse complement strand
GGCAGTTGAACTGGGAAGAGCGCTGGCGACTCATCATGGAACGCTCTTTTGCCCGATTGCTGCAAAGACAGAACAGCGGGCATGCACCGCCAGTGCCCGTACTGACCTAAACGGTCGTCATAAAGGAAAAATTCTTGACAGATTCGAGGCAGAAAATGCCCCGAAACAAACCCCTACTGCGTTTTTTAGGTTGAAAGATGTGCCGCCCCTAAAGCCTTTTATCGCGGCAATTATCGCTGACTTTAACCAAGAACAGCCTATTTAAATTGCTCAGGGCAAGTTAGAAGACACACCACGAAGTGTTGATTGTGTATTGACAGATATCGCTTGATGACTGACCCTGTGCACATTAAAGGTCCCTCCCCACCGTCATTCCGGTTTTTGGCCGATGAGGCACGAGGAGGACAAAATACCGGAATCCAGAGCCATTGCATCAGGTTCCTGATACGCTTCCTCAGATACTCCACGGTGCACGACGTGCCCGGCGCAACAGACGATTTGCCTGTTCGTCTTCCGGGAAGATTTCATTAACAGGGTCCCATTTCAACGAACGGCCGAGTTTGTAGGTAATCATGGTCAGATGCCCCAGGGAGGCGGCGCGATGGCCGATGCCTTCATGGGAATGGGGCTTAT
This sequence comes from Candidatus Hydrogenedentota bacterium, assembly GCA_022710255.1. Taxonomy (GTDB): domain Bacteria; phylum Hydrogenedentota; class Hydrogenedentia; order Hydrogenedentales; family CAITNO01; genus JAAYBJ01. The sequence goes on along the minus strand of JAKLHG010000644.1, from coordinate 1,841 downwards.
TGCGCGTCCTGATGCATTCGAACCAGTTGCCGTGGTGGTCCTTGTCGCCAAGGGCAACATCATGTTCCCAGGCGTTGTATTCCGCCATGAGTTCTTCCGGGCCGCCTGTGACGCCGGAGCCGCCGGACATGGTGGTCAGCCAGCCGCGCTCACCCACCACCACGCCGCCGAAGTTGCCGTCCAACACGGCAGTGTCAGGCACGGCGCCATACAGATTCTTTACCTCGTCCCATCCTCTGACCAAATGGAGCAACTCGCCGTTGGCGTATTTGCAGGTGAGTGTGGGAAAGGCGTTGCTGACGGGGTGGATACATTCAACAGGGCCGCTTTCTTCATAACCGAGGGCGTATTGCAGCACGTCCGCCGCATGGGAGTGGTACCACGTGGACGGCCCCGCGCCGAAGTCCTCGCAGAAGGACCAGGGGACCACCCCCGGCCAGGGGTTGATGTGATAGAGGGGATTATAGGGACGCCATAGTGCCGGACCGACCCAGAGGTTCCAATCCAGACCTTCCGGGACGGGTTCCCCCGGCAGGGCAAAATCCATCGTGGCAAAAGAACGCGCCGTTACCTCGGGATTGATTGACACCGCATAGGGATGAAATCGCTCGGCGCCGATGAAACCGCCCAGGTCGCCCCAAAGGGTGTAGGCGGTCTTGACCTTTCCCAAGCCGCCCGTCCGGATAAAGTCGCAGGCCCGGCGGATCACCGGGTGCGTTCGGTATTGGCTGCCGTTCTGAAAGACCCGGTTATTGCGACGCACCGCCTCCACAAGTTGGCGGCCTTCGTCAATGGTAATAGAGATGGGTTTTTCGCAGTACACATCCTTTCCGGATTCCGCGGCATGGATGGACATGGGGCTATGCCAGTGGTCCGGCGTGACGATGACCACGGCGTCAATGTCATCGCGAGCCAGCAATTCAAGATAATCATTATAGGCGGTGCATCCCTTGTAGGTTCCGTTTTGCGACCTGTCGGCATAGGCGGATGCCAATTCCGCCATACCTTCATCCAGGCGAACTTTGTCCACATCACAAAGGGCAACCACCTCCACCTCCGACTCATGGGTAAGGCGGCTCAGATGCCCCCGCCCCATAATGCCGCGTCCGATCTGTCCGATGGTGATGCGATTGCCTGGCGCAACTGTGCCGTCCGCGCCCCGTGCGGATGCGGGGATAATCATGGGCGCAGTGAAGATACCCGCCATGGCGGCGGATCGTCCGATAAAACTACGGCGACTGATAGTATTGGCCCTGGCCAAATCGTTATTTAGTTTCTTTGGCATCGTTGTGCTCCGTGCTTGTAACCGGCCGTTTCTTTCGTTCGTCCAGACTGTTGACTATGCCTGCCCGTTGATCGCCTTCGACCTTATCCAGGGCAGCCCGCAATGCCTCGTCCGCCACAGTAGTGGGTATTGCTTCAAGGGCCAGGCGTGCGCGGTCAGATAGTTCTGCGTCAGGCAACATTGCTGCCAGCACGGGAACGCAGCGGTCGGTACCTATGAGGGCAAGTTGGCGACAAATGTACTCTTTCGCCGGGATGGGCACGTCAGATTGGAGTACCTCCAGCAAGGCCTGTTCAATTTCAGCCAGTTTTTCGGCATTTCCATGAGCGGCGACAATGGATGCGTCTATTCCCATCAACGAACCACGGTCCCCACCCCAATCGTATGCTTTGAGTTTCGCCATTAAATCGTCCACACGGTCCTCCTTGTGTTTTGATTCAAAAATATATAAACAATTTCTGCTTTAGTAGGCGTACCTGGGAAGGTACGCCTAGTGCGCTTGCAAGCATATCATGCCAGAGAAGTGTAAGTCTTCTTCAGGCAGACCATCTCCGGC
>JAKLHG010000643.1 GCA_022710255.1 Candidatus Hydrogenedentota bacterium | reverse complement strand
CCGGCACCCCGGATTGAATTCCCAGCACAGGAATAGGCAGGCACAGGGAAGGTTTCCAAACCAGAAACCGGGCCTGTTCCACAACGCTTCGCAGCTGTTCCGTTCCCCCCCTCCTCTTCCCGGTTCCCGGGCATACTACATGGCGGCTCAACGCCTGGAGTGTTTCGTCCACCGCGCAGGCCACTCCGGTCCTTTCCTGGATGAATGGCAGATCCTGAAACTCCTTTACGGGCTCTTCGAGAAAAGCGATTTGGTCCACGGGCACAGCCTGACAGAATTGCAGGGCTTCTTCCCGGGTCCACGCCCGGTTGGCGTCAAGGCGTAAAGATATTTCCGGACCCCACTCCCGGAGTATTTCACAGACAAGTGCGGCCTCTTCGTTTAAAACAGAACGGCCCACTTTAAGTTTGAGTGTTTTATAGCCCCTTTGGACGGCGCGAAAAACCTGTGCACGTTTAACCTCCCCCACCCCATCTATCAGCGCACACAGTGGCATGTAATCCAGCGCATCCGGATTTAAATAACGGTACAGGGGAAGGCCTTCTTTCCCGGCCGAAAGTGACTGCAGGATATTGTGATACGCAAAATAGACCGACGGTGAAATGTCTTGCGGCAGGACCATTTCCGATACAGAGCTTCCGTGTTTCAGGTTCAGGGCAACACGCCGGGCTTCTTGCGCGACCCGGTCGGGCGATTCCGCCGAAAAACCGGGCAGTGGCGCGGCCTCGCCCCAGTGTACAGCGCCGCTTTCCGTCTTTGCCGCCAACAGCATACCTTCACGATACGCGTAACAATGCCCCGCCAATGTTATCGGCGCATTTAAGGAAAGTTGATAGAAATATGCGGTAATCGTGTTGAAAATCATGGCAACGATTCTGCAGGAGACTGCAACACCGGCGTTTATGATACATTTATAGAGGCGTTATGTTTTATAGACTGAAAAATCTTATCATATAAGCCTGTTGGAGGTTTAACCGGGCGAATACCGTCCTTCCGGGACGCTTTGGAAAAAGGCTGCGGCCAACACATCGGTGCATCATGCCCTCAGTTGGTTCACGGCAAAAAGAATCAGAATAGTGGAGGAAACGCCATGCGTCTTAGAACCAAACTTTTTATTGGGACAGGCAGTGTCTTGCTGGTACTTCTTTTGCTGGCAGGAGCCTCTCTATATTTGCTGCTCCACCGCACACCGGGCGACTATTTTGACTCGGATGGTGTCCGGATATTTTACACCGTGGAGGGCAACGGCACACCTCTCATTCTGGTGCACGGAATTGGCGCAAATGCGGACTTGAACTGGCGCAGACCGGGTGTCACCAGAATGCTGGCGAAGAATTTCCAGGTAATCTCGTATGACCTTCGCGGTCACGGACGGAGCGATAAGCCTGAGGTTCCGGCGGCTTACGGCGTGAAGATGGCGGAGGATATTGTGCGGCTCATGGACCATCTGGAAATTCGCAGGGCCCACGTGGCAGGCTACTCACTGGGAGGGTTTCTGGCGCTCAAGGCGGTCACCCTGCATCCGGAACGTTTTATCAGCGCGTCCATATGCGCGGCAGGCTGGAAGGACCCGAAAGACCCCTCCCCCCTGCCCAACCCATACAAGCCACCGGAGAACATCGATACCCGAAAGGTACAAACGGCTTCCGTTTTCGCCGCAGCCACGCCGAAATCACTGTTTAACCGGGTCCGCGGCGCTATCGGCGATCGTATCATCAGCAGGCCGGTCAGAACCGCCCTGAAAGCCGGGTACCAGGAATTGGCGGTAGAACAATCCCTGCTGGAAAAGAACACGGTGCCCATGTTGAACATTATCGGCGACCATGATGGGCTGCTGCCCCTGGCACACGACCTGGTTGAGGTGGCCGCCAATCTGGAGGCCCGGGAAATCCCCGGGGCGACCCATTTTTCCCTACCCTTCAAGAAAGCGTTTAAAGAAGGGCTGCGACAATTCCTTCTGAGCCACGACAAAACAGCCGAGCCACTGGGGTCCTGACACGTTGAAACGCCAGGCCTATTCCGCGTCCCCTGCCAAAAAAGAATGGAGAACAGCAGCTTCGCTGTTCTCCGAATACACTGGATTGACTTTGTATCAAAGGGATGGGGTGTAGTGCTTCAGGATTTTCAGGTAATTGGCACGCTCAAAGGCGGCGGGCTCGGCGCATTTACCCTGGCTGAGACTTCCCTGCATCTGCCGCACGGAATCATACTCGTGCTTTTCCATCCATTGCACCATGGCGTCACGCACCGTGCCCAGATGGCCTATGCCGTTCTTAAGCAGGGCCGAGGTCATCATGGCGACCTTCGCGCCGGCCATCATGCATTTAAGTACGTCTTCCGCGGTATGCACGCCGCCGGTAACCGCCATGTCGGCCTTGACAAGGTCGCACAGAATGGCAACCCAGCGCAAACGCGGCCGTAGTTCCGAGGGGGAGCTCAACATAAGGTCCGCTTTGACCTCAAGCGATTCCAGA
>JAKLHG010000642.1 GCA_022710255.1 Candidatus Hydrogenedentota bacterium | reverse complement strand
CCCGGTATCCATTTTTCAGTGCCAGTGCCACTTTCAACTCGGAGTCATCGTAAGTCCGGCTTGAATCTATCAGGCGCATGCCCGCATCCAACGCCCTTCGTATCAACACGGCAGCCGCTTCCCGATCATGTGGCAACCGTGCCGTACCGATACTGACCGGCGGCACCAGAAGCCCGCAACGGAGACCCAGAGGCTTCAGTTCCATTAGTGTGGCACGGCCTTTCTAAAACTCCTTTTCTCCTTGCGCGCATCCTCTGTTGAACCAATAGCAAAACATAAGGAACACTCCTTGCCAACCACGGCAGCGGCCAGGGGTGATAGTTTGTCGGCAAGTCCCCCGGGTTTGTCTTCGACAGGCCCTCACCAAATGTCCACGTATTCAACCGTATATCGCATCGTTGCTTTCCTTACGGTTGACGGTTACTGGTACACCACAACACTTCTCGAGATGTTCCGGGGATTCCGGCCGCGTTATCAGGCTGACCACGAAAGCGGTCAATGTGGAGGCCGGTAGCGCCACGATCAAGGCCTCCACCCATTTCCAATAAATACCCAGGATCGGACCTTCACTAACCGTCGGACGATTTAATAAGAAGAAGGAAAGCACGGCCGGGTTGCGCCCCCCGGGCATTTGCACGAAACCGAACCAGAATAAACTGACACAAAAACCAACGCAAAGGCTGGCAATCGCCGCCGCCCGGGTCATACGACGCCAATACATGCCGCCCACATACAGGGGCAGAAACGAAGCGGCACACAAACCGGCGAAACTCGCCGTGGCCACAGCAACGATGCTGCCGGGAAGCCTCCAGGCGAGAAACAACGTAATAACTACGGATAGAGCAATGCCGGCTCTTGCCAGCAGAAGCGTGTGCCCGGAATTACTGAGATTCAGAATACCCCGTTCCAGAAAATCCCGGCCTAAGGAGGTACCCATCAGGTGAAACTGAGAACTGAGCGTGGACATAACCGCCGCCAGCAGGGTCAGCATAAAGAGGATGCCAAACCACTGCGGCAGGGCACGATTGATAAAGGTGGGGATGATCAAGTCAATGTTGCCAGCCGAGACCGACGCGGCCGCGATACGCCCGCCGTGTTCAGGCATGGAAAACCAGACATTGGTCAGTGCGCCCGTAGCAAGCACGCCGAACATGACGGAGAAGAAAAGGGCGCCAAATACGGCGGACCGATTCAGCGCACCGCTGTCTTTCACGGTCATGAAGCGTACCGCCAATTGGGGTTGCGCCAGCATGCCCACACTCATGCCAAGAATAAGGCTGGTAATTAAAACGTAAAAGAACATGCTGCCCTTTTGAGGCAGTCGCATCCAGCCGCGAAACCCGGCCTGGCCCGTGCGGAGGGTGACCAGTTTGCTGGCAAGGGCCGGATGCTTCTGCATCAGGGCAGCCATGCCGGCAAGGTCCGGATGGGCTTCAAAAAACTGTTTCCGTTCACTGTCGGGCATACTGGCCGCACTCGCCGCCTTGCCCGCTGTCTCCAAAAACCACCCTGTGAAATTCGTCTCGTCAAGATCAGATGGAGCAAGCGCGTCCAGTTCCTGCCTTGCTTGCTCAAAATGCCCGTCTATTTCCGCCTGGAGCGCCGCCAACTTGCGATGCGCCTCAACAGGACCGCCCAAAATACCGTAGGTGTACACGACCATGACCACCAGCCCGACAAAAATCAACACCGCCTGGAATACATCGGTATAGATTACTCCGCGCATTCCACCCGTGATGACGTAACAAGCGACAAGGCCCGTAAAGGTGATCAAAGCGAGTTCATAGTTAACCTGAAACGTCGCCTCGATATAACGACTGCCCCCAATGAGTACCGCCGCCGTATAGAGTGGCATGAAAAGAACAATGATAAGGCCAGAAAGGGCCTGGATGAAACGCGAGTTGAAACGCTTACCCAGGAGTTCGGGAAACGTGGCCGCTTCAAGACGCTGGCCCATGGCACGCACCCGGATCCCTAAAACCATAAACCCGATGAAGAAGCCCAGGAATATATTCATGACATTGGTCAGCACCACGCCCATACCGAACATGGCAGCGGCGCCGCCAAATCCGATTATTGCCGAAGAGCTGATAAACGTGGCGCCATACGAAAGGGCCATCATGTAGGGATTGACGGCGCGGCCCGCCAGCATATAATCTTCGGCGGTGCTAGTCGCCTTGTATCCTTTGTAGGCCAGAAAAAATGTCACCGCCAGGTAAAACAGGACGGTCATTGAAACAACCATTAAATTCATGTGGGTCTTCCCTCTTCAGGCTGGCGTGGCAGCCGTTGTGGCTAACTTGCGCAATTCGGACTTCAGTATTTTGTTGGTAGGCCCCAGGGGCAAGCGATCCAAAAATTTAACCCTACGAGGATAAGCATGGCCCGCAAGATGTTTGCGCCCCCAGGCAATAATATCCTCGGCGTTCAAAGATACCCCGTCGCGGAGAACGACACAAGCAAGAACTTCCTCG
>JAKLHG010000641.1 GCA_022710255.1 Candidatus Hydrogenedentota bacterium | reverse complement strand
ACATTTGTATCCAGGGAATCGAGGATGGTGCGAAGGGAAGGGTTACACTCTTTTTCCCGATTTATGAAGCGGATATGAATTACGGTGGCGAACTCATGGCGAAAGAACTTTTAGAGGCCTATCCTGATGCGAAGGATGTGATTGATGATTCAAGGCCTGTTGCGGAACAAGAATGGTGGCGGCGCGGACAATTCCGTGGGATTTCCTTTCCGGAAAGGTTCGATGGCACCTTTAGAGGATTTTATCATGTGCAAAATATCGGCACAATGTCTCTTCTGCCAATTTTTCAATTACCGGAAGACATGCGATTTCTGAGACCTTACAAGACCGGTCCGTGGGAACGTCAGCTACGCGGCATGCCGCCTCTACCGATGATTTACGGCAGAACATACAGCGCGCAAAAATGACGAAGCGTTTCCCGAGGTGTCATTCAAAAGAAATCAGAACTACGAAAGGCGGGCAAGAGTAAGTGCATGCCGACTTTCTGTGATATACTGGTTCGCGGTAGAGGAGTAGGGGCCGTTACAGCCCCGCTTTCTCAGCAAAAGCATCGAAGAGAACTACACAGATAGTTATTGCGAATAAGGACGTTATTAGAAGTGACACACGATAAGGTGCTTGTAGGCAGGACAGTGGCGGTAGTCAATCTTCCCCACGCCGAAAAACTGGTACGCCGATACATGTGTACCTACCGCTCTCCCTGTTTTTGTTTCCCGCCACATGAGTTGTTGCAGGTCGCGGCATGCATCCGGGAAGGCACCGGAGCGCAGGTGGTCTTTTTGGATGCCATTGCGGAAAACCTGAGGGAAGAAGATGTTGTCCGCTTTTTACGGAAACACCAACCTGAGTTCCTGATCACCTTGCTCGGAGTCGAATCTGTCGCCTCTGATTTACAGTGCGCGATGGCGCTGCGGCAGTCCGTTCCCGGCATGCGGGTGGCGGTGTTCGGCTATTATGCCACGCAATTTCCCTCGGACATTATGGAAGACAGCAAGGTGGACGCGTTGTTTCGCGGCGATGCCGAGGCCAGCTGCGTTTCCTATCTTATCGCGGCGGTCCGGGGAGAGGCGCTTGAAACCATTCCCGGCCTGGTCGGCCGTGATGCGACCGGTTGGTTTCTTAACGAGCCGGCCTATATCAGGGAGTATGATTCCCTGCCTCTGCCGGACTACACCATGGTCAATCTCCGTCGTTACAAGGAGATGTTGCTTGGAGGCCCCTTCGCCATTGTGCAGACCGCCCGGGGCTGCCCCTACGCCTGCACGTATTGCACCAGCCCTCAAGACAGCCGTTATGTAACGCGCAGCCCGGAACGTGTCGTGGACGAGATCGAAGGATTGGTGCGCCTTAACGTGAAGGTGTTCCGTTTCCTGGATGACACGTTTACCGCCAACAAGAAACGGGTCATCACTATTTGCCGGGAAATGCTGCGGCGTAATCTCACTATTGAGTGGAGTTGCCTGTCCCGTGTCGATAATTTGGATGTAGAAATGCTCTCCTGGATGAAGAAGGCGGGATGTGTCCGCGTGATCGTGGGTGTGGAAAGCTATGCGCCCGGCATATTGGGCGTGTTTGGAAAACGTATCGCTCCGGAGACCATTAATTCCCGCCTGCGGCTTATCCGTGAAGCTGGAATGGAAAGCCTGGGATTTATTGTTGTGGGTGGGCCCTTTGAAAGCGAGGCGGATTTCGAACTTACCCGGCGTGGATTATTGTCTTCACCTCTGGACCTTGTGATTGTGCACACTATCTCCATTTACGGAGGCAGCGCTATGGCACAACGATTTAAAAGCGAAATCGAATTTCAACTGATGCCCTACATTAGCAGGTGGAATAATCCTGATATCGACAGAATAGCACTACAGCGTGAAAAAACGCTTTATCGACAGTTTTATTTCCGTCCCCGCATTCTGCTGCGCCAGATGTATACGATATTCCGCTACCCTGCGCGTTCGTTCAGACTTTTCCTACTGCTTATTTCTTTTTTATTTTCCTCTTCTCAAAACAGGGAAAGGAAGGACCTCTTTTAACCGGCGCTGGTCTCAGGGCTTGAGACCTTCGGAAAGCGCCTTCATGGATTCATCATAATGATGAGTCATCAGTTCATTGCCGGGATGTTCTTCGGCAAGCCCCCGCCAGATATGGACACGCTCTTCTCCTGCCTCTTCTTTTACCAGCAGCGTGTCAAGATGTTCGGCTATGGCTGCGTCATCGGGCGCCAGGCGCAACGCCTCCTCATAATGGGACAGAGCGGCCGCAATGTCCCCGTGGATCTCTTCCGCCCGAGCAAGCACAAACAAACGCCAGGGGTTCTTAGGGTCCAGATCTGCCGCCTTACGCAAGGACAAAACGGCTCGCCCTATGCCCCCCTGCTCCAAATACATTTCCCCCAGGCTGAAGCATGCTAGGGCCTGATGTTCGCCTGTTGCGAGAGCACCTGCGTAGCATTCCTCGGCTGGGCCAAACTCTGATTTT
>JAKLHG010000640.1 GCA_022710255.1 Candidatus Hydrogenedentota bacterium | reverse complement strand
TTTCGCCCGCGAGCATCTTTCCCGCAAGAATCGAACACACGCCCGCCTCGCCGTCAGGGCTTTGACGGGGCCCGTAGACATTGGGATAACGAAAGATGGTATATCCCAGTTTGTACATGCGCGAAAAAAGCATGACATACTGTTCCACACAAAACTTGCTGGCACCGTAAGGACACTCCGGTTTGGGCAGGCAGCCTTCCTCCGCGGGAAGATGTTCCGGAGTTCCGTAAATAGCGCCCCCCGTCGAAGAAAAAATAAACTTCTTGACTTTATATTTTACGGATAATTCCAGCAGGTTTATAGCGCCCCGGATATTAATCTCTGCGTCATACAGGGGATCTTCAACGCTTTTCCTAACGTCTATTTGGGCGGCATGATGATTCACAACGTCAATGGCGTGCGCTTCAAAGACATCATCCAGTTGACGCGAGCGGACATCCAGATTGTAGAAAACGGCGGCAGGATTCAAATAGTCTGGGTTTCCCGAAGACAAGTCATCCACAACAATGACCGAATGGCCTTTTTCAATATAGGCATCGACCACATGAGAACCTATAAAACCTGCGCCTCCAGTGACTAGTATGGTATGTTTAGCCATAGATACTTCTCCCAACAATGCTTACCAAGACAACATAGTGCACGTATAGGTGAAGTATACTGTATTCACCGGGGCCACTTCACAACAGCGACCTCACCGGCGTCTCCGCCATCAATTTCACTCGCCTCTCATGCTCTGGGTTTCATCTTCCAGGTAAAGGCGAGCAGAACGATTGCCGCCATCGTACTGGCGATGATGGTGACAATGACAAGCGCCCAGGCCTCCTCCTTGCCCCACAACGCTCCAAAATATTCCAGCATCCAGCCAAATCCCTTGGCTTGCACGGTGCGGCCGATATACCCGAACAGCCCTATCAAACCCGCTGCCGTGCCGATTGCTTTCTTGCCCGTCAAGTCCAAGGCTATAATAACGATGAGATTAATCACTGGATAAATAAAAAGGCCGATGAGGCTAAACAAAAGCATATCAAGCCACAAGAAACCCGGAGGCGTGAATATCATGGCGGTAAATGCCGCCAAAATCGGTATCAGGCATAACACACACACCATGCCCCTGCGCCCGCCTATAAGATCAGAAAACCACCCGAAAAGTATGGTGGATGGGATGCCGCCAAAATTAATTACCATAACACCCAATCCCCCGCCCACTACGGAGGCGCCCTTCATCTCCCTCAAGTACATCGCTCCCCAGTCCAGCATGCTATAACGGGTTATATAGGCAAAAAAATTAGCGAAAGCGAGCAGCCATACATACTTGTTTTTCAAAACATAATCGAACAGCAGTTCACGCGTTCCAAGCTCACGCTCCGCCTCTTCCACCGTAGAAGCGCGCTCAGGATAGTCATTCTTGTACATTTCAATGGGCGGCAGTCCCACCGACTGCGGCGTGTCCCGCAAGCGTATTAGCAGGTAGAGCGCCCCAATGGCCGCAAGCGTACCCGGCACATAAAAGGCATACTCCCAACCACCCCAATATTGCATTGCCCATGCCGCGAGATACCCGGTCACACCGCCACCCAGATTGTGTGAAGTATTCCAGATACTGAACATGAGCCCGCGCTCCTTCTCGCTGAACCAATGCCCTTGCGAGCGACCGCACGGAGGCCAGCCCATGCCCTGTATAAACCCGTTGACGGTCCACAATAAAAGATGAATTGGAAAACTGGCCATGCTTCCAAAAATAAAATTAATCAAGGCCGTCGCCAGAAGTCCGAATGCCATAAACGTGCGCGGGTTACTGCGGTCGGATACGGCACCCATAACAAACTTGCCCACACCGTAACTGATGGCGCTTACCGCGAGCAGGCTGCCGATGTCCGAGTGGCTGTAAGACAATGCGGTTTCCATGTCTTTCGCCACCACCGACAAGTTGTTGCGTACCAGGTAAAAGGCCGCGTATCCGATAAAGGTAGACTCCATGATACGCCAGCGGTACCGGGGATATAAGCGCTTTACCTCGTCATCGGGCAAACGGGATATATGAGCCGCCGGCGCGAAAACGCGGCGTATAATATTCATATTCAACTCCTTTTTATTCCCTTGTGGAAGGCGGTCACTGTAGAACCATGCTTCCAGACATCCATAGGTACGAACCAGGTTCGCACCCAAAAATAACCAAGCGCTTTTGAAAAAGTGTGTACGGAAAGCACCTTTGACAGCCCATTTAATTACACGAATTACTTCGCTTCACTCTCCATGACATAGCATACCTCTAAGCGTCATTACGAACGAAGTAAAGGTATCTTATTTGTTGAACACGCTCTTGAAAATGGAGTGAACTATTCTGGACCATGCCTCAAAACCAAAATCCCGATTCACATTTTAGACAACATGCAATAAAATAAAGTAGTAGAATAACACGCTGATTCATTTTGCAGATTTTAAACCAGGGAATCAACTTGTATTCCAAGGGCATAATAAATAGATACTGA
>JAKLHG010000064.1 GCA_022710255.1 Candidatus Hydrogenedentota bacterium | reverse complement strand
ATTGCGCGGAAACAGGCCATCCGCTTTCATTCACGGAAACGGAGCACTCAGGCGTGTCCTGCGGAACCGTTGGCCCATCTTCGCAGGGGACCAGGCGGACAATCGAATAAGCGGGAAGGTTCTCCACCCAGAATCGTTTTAGTTGATCGGGCATGTTGTCCGCCACCGTGGCGTTGTCCGCCTCAAAGGTGAGTTGGTCCTCCTCTTGCGGGGAAGTAAACTGGGCATACCCGGCCCGGGATTCCACGGGGGTAATCCGGCCAGTCAGCGGATCCTTCAGTGCGGCCACTTCCTCGCGCAACGCGGAGCTTTTCAATGTAACCCATCCGCTCCAAGGGCGGGACGCGGTATTGACGACATGGTATCCGTACTCCAGCGGATAGACAGTCGAACGGGCGCGTTGCGCCAACAGCACCTTGGATATGGCAAGGGGATGATAAGCCGTGCGGGCTTTTTCATTGTATTGCGCCCAGGTATCCATGTCATGGGGCAACCCGATACTGTCCGCAGAACCCCACGTATGTTCATCGAAAAGACAAAGGTCACGCAAAATCGAATCTGCAGCGGATGCAGTGGCTTCGCCCTTCGCATCGCCCCACACCGGGCTCAGCGCCGCCGACAGAAGGCGTTTTGCCCGGCGGGATGCGGCCACCTCCCGGGGCCCCGAAGCGCAGCCGTTCGCCCACCAGTCGGTAAACTCGCCCTGGTATTCCGGGATGCGGTCCGCAATGTGGGGCTTAACGTCTTCCAGCGCCTGGGTCACGGTGGCAAGGCGCAATGAGGGTTGCAATCCCAAGCTGTTCCAGGCGGCAACAAAATCGGACAGGCCCAGGTAAGGCGGGTCGTTGTCCATCCGCCATTCATTGGTCACCGACAGGGGCAAGGACGGAAAATCGTACCCGCCCGCTTCCAACTCCCTGAGTTTTTGACATAGCCGCTCTTGTGCCGCGCGCAGGGCATTCTCATCGGTAGGGTAGAACTCGCCCCGCCGCGGCGGGCGATACCGGGTGTCCGTAGACTCCGGCACGGGCCCGCGCCGCCACGAATCCTGAAAGAAGTAGTAAAACCCATGCGGATAGGAATCCCCGAGCCAGACAAAGAGACGGCGGCCATCCGGCATTTTCCACCAGAAAGCCATGGGCACGGGAAAGGGCGCGCTGCCGTTGGTCGCATTGATGCCCATGAACAGGTTGTGCACGTTCCGGTCGAGAAGGGCCATGGCGCCTGCCCGGGGAAAGCCATTCACATCATTTTGAATGCCTGTTTTCGGCAGCGCCGCCTGCCACACTTCCTCCGACAGCCAGCGCATGGCGGTCTGCCACTGGGCCGCGTTAAGCGTGGGCGTCTGGTTCATGGCAAGGGCGGTAATTTCGAGGCGACCGGACTGGATGGCCCGAAGCAGATCCTGCCGCCGTTCCGGGCCATTCTTTTTCCACCAGTCATCCACGGTCAGGGCGACCTCCGCCGTCCAGCAGAACCGGGCTTCTTCCGGCGCCTGTTCCGTAGCCAAAACGCCGTCAATGGCAATATCCAGATAACGCACCTGCTGCTCGCGGCATACTGCGGGATGATCGGTGAAGCCGATATCCGTATGCGACATATGTACGATGTCCACCCGCTGAATATGTTTCGGCAGTTCGGTTTTCGATGTGTCGGCAAATGTACCGGTCATAAGGAATACACACACCGGCAGCAAAACACATAGGCTGACTCTGTTCATAAAGGCTTCCTTTCTAACGCGGGTATTGCCCGTAACCCAGTCCTGAATTCCGGGGAAACCTTTCTCAATTATTGTTGAAGGCATATTCATATTATACAAATCGGTGTTCGCAGTTAGGAACATATCCCCAATGGCACTAACTTAACCGAATTTCAACAGTCAAATTCTTATGGGCTCATGGTTCCGCTACGATATCCAATTCCAGCTCCAGTTCAACGCACAATATCGAATGCGCTTTCATGGCAATTTTCAGAACCACACCGCCAGCCTCTTCTGTGAGAGAAAGGTCTTCTTTTTTTTCGCGGATGGCCACCTCGTGCGGCGATTGCGGCGTGTTGTACTGCACAGGGTTGTCGTGATGAATTTCCCAAGCCTGAACGTTTTGCTTGCCCGTAATTCCCTGCAGGTCGCAGGTGACATCCATCGCGCCGTCATAATGGCGGTTGACGAAGAACAGGATGGTGCGGTTTCCCGATCGGGTTGCCGAAACATCCAGCACCGACAGCGCTGTCTTATGCGGCATTTCCGGGCATTCGACTTTCGCCGGGAGATATTTGTCCCCGGCGTGGTTGGCATAGAGCCGGAAGACTTCACCGGATGCGGTCAGGAAAGTCGCATCTTTTTCCGACCAGATGATACCGATGCAGTTGACCATCTGGGCGATGTTGGCGAAGGGCACGTCCAGGGCGACCCTATGGAGCAGGTTAAGCATGCTCGCCACCCATAACCCATCACGCAAGTTGTAGTTGCATTGGATTAACTGCCGCATGCTCTGGTCCCAAAGGTTCCATTCGTCGAAGGCCAGGGGGATGCGCTTGCCAGGCGGCGAAAAATTATGGACGTCCTGAATGCACTGGTTCAGGAAGTACTCCATGCGCGAGACGGAACCAAGGGTATCGTAATAGATTTTTCTGCTGGGGCTGCCGTGCCTTTGAATAACCCAGTACCGCAAAACGCTGTTGGGAGTAAGGTTCGGCACGTACTAGTGCACAGAAAGATAATCCATTCCGACCCCGATGCCCTGGAGCACCGCGCGGTTGATATCTTTTCCGACATTCTCCAATCCCGCAATACTTGGAAACAGATTGCCGACCGCAATCAACTGGATGCTTGGGTCCACCGCCCGCATCGCCCCCGCGAAGGTTTTGTATACATCGCAGTATTTTTGCGGACTCATTCGTCCAATCTCGCCGGGACCGAAGGTTTCATTGCCCACAAACCAGTACTTGACGCCATAGGGAACGGGATGTCCGTTTTTCGCCCGTTCGGCGCCCCATTTCGTATCCGCAGGGCGGTTGCAGTATTCCACCCACGCGGCGGCCTCCTCCGGCGTTCCGGAGCCAAGGTTGACAGTTAGCATTGGGCCAGCGCCGACCTCCTTGCATAATGCCATGAATTCATCCGTACCAAAAGATAGTTGCGCCGAAGGCGCCACTTCTTCCGGGCGAAGTCCCGGACGAAGCGTAGAATCTTCTCTATGATTACAGCACAAAAAAATCAATTTGTTATATTACGCTTTATTATCTGTGGTCATAATAAAATAAAAAAAATAGTATTAACAAAGTTGTCGCAAATAATGGTATACTCTTTATAAAAGTCGTAGTGTATCTTATACTTTGGTTTTTATACCCTATATCTAAATGAATATGGCTTAAATAAGGTTATGGAAGTGGCACAATGAAACCTGGATACAGTACAAAGGGCCTTGTGGCCCTGACACTAACACTAGGGGCTTTCATGGGACTTTGCGCGGGGTGTGGATGCTGGGGCAAGAAGGAAGAACCGGTGCAGGTGGCCGTTCTTATCGAGAGTGTCCCGGAATCCGGGGCGTCCGTACTTATGGCGGGACATGACCAAGGCTATACCCCGGTGACGATATACGGTTTGCAACCGGGCTCGTATGAAGTCATCATGAACCTGGACAGGTACAGGCGCAAGATTGAAACCGTCACAGTCACGGAGGCGCTGGAACAGAAATTTACCATGGAAATGGAGCCTATCGTAGGAGATGTTACCATTTCATCGACGCCGGAAGCGGAGGTGTTTTTAGATGGGGAACTTATCGGCAAAACCCCTATTCTGAAAAAAGTTCTCCAGGTCGGGTCCTATTCCTACGAAATCAAGCATCCTGATTATTACCCGGTCAAAAATGATTTCCTGATGGAAGAGAATTTCAAGCTCGAATTCGAGCATGAACTGCGCCCCATGGAATCGCAATTGACCGTCACTTCCCGCCCGAGTTCCGCAAATATCTGGCTGAATAATATTGCCCAGTCACAGCGCACACCCGCAAGCATTGTGCTGCGTCCGGGCCGATACCTGGTCAGCGTTCATAGTGAGGGCTTTGTACAGGCGGATTCGATGGTAGTGCTGGAAGCCAACGCTCCACAGACCGTTCACCTGGAGATGTCGCCGGGGAAAGTGCCTCAAGGCATGGTGTTGATCCCGGCGGGCAAGTTTACGATGGGCACCAATGAGCAGTCGCCTGATGAACGCCCCGCCCGCGAGGTCGACTTGCCGGGCTTTTATATTGACCGCTTTGAGGTTACCAATCAGGCGTATAAAAAAGTGGTGTCAAGTCATACATTTCCCAAGGGACAGGACAACTTTCCGGCACTGGGCATATCCTGGACGGAGGCCCTGCGGTATTGTGAGGCCATAGGCAAACGGCTGCCCACGGAAGCGGAATGGGAAAAGGCTGCCCGCGGCTCTGACAAACGTATCTACCCCTGGGGAGATATTTTCAGTCCGCAAATGAGCAACACCAAAGAGACGGAACTGGGCATGCCGACGCGGGTCGGCTATTTTTATGCCACGCCCTCCACCCATGGATGCATGGACATGGCCGGAAACGCCTATGAATGGGTCATGGACTGGTACGATGCCTATCCCGGCAACCCCGATGTTACCAAGGACTACGGGCAGATTTTCCGCATACTGCGCGGCGGCTCCTTCCTGACGGAAAAATTTGAAGCGCGCACGTCAGCCAGGCATTTTGACCGCATGGATTCCGGGCGGCGCGATTACGGTTTCCGTTGCGCCATGGACGCCCGGGAATAAGGACGCTTCGCGCCTTGTTCTTCCGTCAGGTAACGGGGAACGGATCAACGAGGAAAGAAAAATGGAACGAAATCCGCTGCCCCATCAAAAAATAGTGTATGTCTGTCTTAACGAACGGGATGCGGGGCCATGTTGCGCCGCCAAGGGAAGCACGGATATTCATGCTTTATTGAAGGAAGGTGTAAAAGCACGCGGGTTGAACGCCAAAATTCGGGTAAGCAGGTCGGGCTGCATGGGCCGGTGCGGCAACGGCCCCAATGTGCTGGTGTTTCCCGATGGCGTCTGGTATTCCGGCGTGTGTCTGGAGGATGTGGAAACGATCCTCGGGGAGGTTCTTCAGGGTATCGCCTGAACTAGACCGGTAACGCGGATGAGAGGAAACCATCATGAATGACGCGCAAGCGGCCGAAGAAGCCATACTCGTTTCGGAGAATCACGGGATATTGACGGCCCTATTCAACCGGCCTCGGAAGAAAAACGCGCTTACACATGCCATGTATGCACGGCTTGTGGATTTGTTGCGCTATGCCGACAGTGCGTCTACCGTCCGGGTGTTCTGTCTTCGCGGGGCCGGCAACTGCTTTACCAGCGGCAATGACCTGATGGATTTCATATCAAACCCGCCGGGCGACGAGAATAGCCCTGTCCTGCAATTTCTTCACGGCCTGGTGGATTTCCGGAAACCCCTGGCCGCCGCCGTGGAAGGACCGGCCATTGGCGTCGGAACTACCATGCTGCTTCACTGCGACCTGGTGTACGCGTCTGGAACGGCCGTGTTTCAAATGCCGTTTACCCGGCTGGGCCTGTGTCCGGAAGCCGCCTCGAGTTTACTGCTCCCTAAAATCGTAGGCCTGGCGCGCGCCGGGGATCTGCTGCTGCAGGGAAGGACTATTGACGCGGCGACAGCCGAACGGTGGGGATTGCTGACGGAAGTGCTCGACCCGGGCGCCTTCGACACCCTGCTGGAAGAACGGCTGGCCGCCCTGGCCGCGCTGCCGCCGGAAGCGTTGCGAGACACCAAGGCCCTGGTCCGCGGCCCCCTGGCCGAAGCGGCCCACGAAGCGATACGGCGTGAGGCGCAGCGGTTTTCCCGGCGGCTTGCCTCGGGAGAAGCCGCGGAAGCGATGCAGGCGTTCCTGGAGCGCCGCACGCCCGACTTCAGCCGTTTTGAATAGGGACATAGCCGGCCGCAGTGTTCTTAAACCTGATGCGCGGCACAATCGGACCGGTGACTCAGTCCTGGGGATTAGCCTCGCAGGGGAAATGAGCGCGCACATAGGCTTCGGCTTCGGATTTATCACGCAACGTTCCCTCCAGCTGCAGGGATTCAATCGCATGCAATATCTTCCTGAACCCGGGGCCCGGGGAATATCCCATTCCAATCAGGTCATGGCCCTTGAGCAGCGGTGCCGGCTGCAGGTCCGTCTCATCATGTTCATGCAGATAGTTCTCGACGGCTATCACCAGGGAGAGGTCTTTGTGACTGGCCAGGGCGTCTATCCTGCACAAGGCAAGCAATTCTTCAAATCCCGGCATGCGCACGAGCCGGCGCCGCCGGTGCTCGCGCATGCGCGAAAAGTCTTTAAGGCGCATATGATTTCCCACCAGCCACGCAATGCGTTCCACGTCACGGGACGGCATCCGCAATCTGCGGCATACCTCCTCTGCAATCCGCGCGCCGGCTTTCTCGTGCCAATTGAAGCGAATCCGGTCCTCAAAGGTCTGAGTTCCCGGCTTTCCGGCGTCATGCAACAGCACGGCAAAAACCAAGGACGGCGATGCGCCTTCAGGCAGATGTTCCAGGCACAGTAACGTGTGCTGAAAAACATCCCCTTCCGGGTGAAACCCTGCCGGTTGCTCCACCCCTTTCATGGTGTCTATTTCCGGAAGTACCCGCGCGAGCAGGCCGCTTTGGTTCAATAACTCAAAGGCAAGCCGCGCGCGGCCTTCCGTAAGCATCTTGAGAAGCTCCTCCCGGATGCGTTCCACGCTGACCTGACAAATGCGGTCCGCCTCACTGCGGATTGCGTCCCAGGTGGCCGCTTCAATCTGGAAGCTAAACCGGGCGGCAAACCGAATCGCGCGCAGCAGCCGCAGGGCATCTTCCTGGAAGCGCTGCCTCGGAGCGCCGACGGCGCGAATGATTCCTCCACGCAAATCATTCTGACCGTCCACGTAATCGATGACCTGCTCCGTTTCCGGGTCGAAGAACAGGGCATTGATGGTAAAGTCCCGACGCTGCGCGTCCTCCCGTTCCCCGGTAAAGCACACCTCGCTCGGATGCCGCCCGTCCAGATAGGGACCGTCGCGACGGAACGTGGCCACTTCGAACGTGCCTTGTGGCAGAAGTACCATGACCACGCCGAACTTCGCGCCGACCGTCACGGTGCGGGAGAAGAGGGAAACCACCTCGGCGGGCGACGCACTTGTGGCGATATCGATATCCGCAGGCGGAATGTGAAGCAGAAAATCACGAACACAACCTCCGGCGAACAGGGCGCGGTATCCATGGGCCGACAGGGTTTGGCAGACCGAAAAGGCTCCCTGTTTATAGTGTTCCGCCGCTTCCATAGCACTTTATCCCCGGAAGTCCGCAAGGGCTGCGGAGGACTTTTCCGGCAAGGGGGCGGTGTGATCCCCGTAAACCTGTGTGATGCCGGAGAACAGCAACCAGAGTATGGCAAGCACGGTAAGCAGCACGGCGGTATAATAGTAGGCGCGGGCATTACAGGCCAGGCCAACGAGCGCTGTCAGTAACGCCAGGGCGGCCAGGGAAGCGGCAAAGACGGGCCCGCTGTTCCAGTGATACAAGCCCAGCGCGCCCCACGCCACGATTACAAAGCATAAGACAAGGCTTATCCCGAAAATCCGTCTCCCGCCGGAACGCTCAAGGACGATCAACACAATCAAATACATGCCAAGAAAAGGAAGAAAGCCGATGCAGGCGTGAACAGGCACGGCCCCGGAGCGAAGGCCATGCAGATAGACGGGGAAACTGGCCCCTACCATCAGGCCGCCCAGTGTCTGCAAGCCGGGCAGGACAACACGTAACACGCGCGGGACAAGAATACCGGCCAGCCCGGCCCCGGCCAGGAGCGGCGCCAGGTACACATAAGGCAGGTTCTGGAGAAAGCCCGCCGGCAACAGCGCCAAAAACAGGGGCAGGTAGGGGAGCAGTGCCAGAAGGCGTTCCAGGGGCAGGGGGAAACCCTTTGCCCGCCGGCCTAGCTGCCAATCCCACAATACCGCCAGGGCACAGGTGGCGGACAGCAACACGCCCATGGTACGCAACCGGGATTCAGGCGGGAGAGCGGCCACGGACGGCATCCACCGGATGGAAGCATAATAACAGGCGTGGCCCGCCATCACGGGAACCAGTCCGGCCAGTGCCAAGCCGGGCTGTAAAAACACCAGCCCAAGCCCGAGAAATGCCACCCCCTGGAGCGCCAGGAACAGGGGTAGTGATTCCGTGTCGTTTCGCCGCAGGATCGTGTGCAGCATGATCCACAAGGCCGTGCCGAACAGGCAGGCGGCGCTGCATAATTTTTGTTGGGATAGAAACCGTACAGGATTGGCCGGGCGCAGGTTTTTCGAGGAGCGGGCCCAGGCATCATGGGCCCGGGCCAACAGGAGCAATACGGCTGCCGCGGCAAGCACATACACCCAGAACAAAGGAATCACCACCGGCCCGACAGCCGTGGACTGCGAAGGCAAAGCCGTTAGAAATGGGAGCGTGAAAACGGACAGGATAAAACCATATTCGGTGAACTGGTAAACGCCACCACCGCGGCGGACTTCATACAGGGCCGGTAAAAAACAGAGGCAGGACGCCACTATCAACGTGAGACCGGAAGGCAGGCTCCACAAGCACAGAAACAATAACGCCCAAAATGACTGGCAGAGATAGAAATCGCTCAATGCCTTGAGCGGCCTGTATCCGCGCGTCACCCGGGCGGCCGCCAGTCCTGCGACCAGCAGAACCACCGGCGCCAACCAGGACAGTCCCGCCTGCGCTGTGGCGGTCAAATGCCACAGGGCAAATCCGAAGCCCACACCGTTAAGAAAGGCAAATCCCCGCATGGGGGTTTCACGTTCCAGGGAGACACGCATGATCATAAGGTTAAGGGCGACATAGGAGAACAACAAAGTAAGGATAACCGGGGAAAGGGAAAAGGCGGCAGGACGGACCCCTTCCCTGCCGAAAAGAGCAAGGGCACTGTAGAGTACAATGACTGTCGCATAGGGGAAAAAAAATGCTCGCTTGTGTGACAGCCAAAGCCCGGTCCACAGTAAGATCAACACGGAAAACAGGATGAGATACACGGTGTCCCCGGCGGCGTTAAAGGAGGGTAACACCGAATGCAGGAGGTACAGGCCCAAGAAACAGGTGAGCAGGCTTGCGGACGTGCTGGAGGCCCAATAGGCAACGAGACCGAAGAGAACCAGCATGCCTGTACACAGAGGGGCGCCACCGAACCGGTGTGCCAGGGAAGCCCAGAAGCCCGCTTCGGGTGCGGTATGAAACGCCAGGTCGACCAGGGCAATGAAAAGGAGCATCATGCCGCCGCCCAGCAGGGTTTTTCCCGCAGGCAGATCCTTTAAAGCGAGCCAGGCGCCCGGGATAAACAGGACGAGTCCGGCCGCCAGAAACACGGATACCGGAACAAGATGATGAACAGGGGTGTGACTCCACAGCAAGGCACACACCGCCACAAGGCCTATAAAAATAATTCCAAGGGCCTGCTGCGGAATATGCCACCAGGGGGACCGGCCGGATGCCGCTTCCGCCCGGACGCTTTCCGAAGCCGATAGTGAATCGGACACTGCCCGTTCAGAGATATGCCTCATGTCTATCACGTGGAGGCCTTCATTCCTTGGTAACGGCCCCGGCGCGGCCGCCCGGTTCTTCAGCGTGCCAACGATTTCAGCGCTTCACAACCTTTTATAATGACCTCATCCGGCGCCGCAAAGGAAATCCGGAAGCAGGAGGCGCATTCGGAAAAGACACTTCCGGGAATAATCAGCACGTTATTTTCAATCGCTTTTTTCACGAAGGCATCGCCGTCGTTGTCCGGTGCCTGGGGAAAGATATAAAACGCGCCCCCCGGTTTTACACAGGTAAAAGCGTCTTTCAAACCGTTATAAACCAGGTCACGTTTGCGCTGGTATTTCTCCACTTTTTCCGACATGTCGGCGGTCAAGGCCGGCACCGCCGCCTTTTGCGCAAATGACGGAGCGCACACGAAGGAATATTGCTGGAGCGTGTTCATCGCTTGGATAACCGATTCCGGCCCGGCGGCATATCCCAGTCTCCACCCTGTCATGGCCATGTTCTTTGAAAAGCCGTTTAACACAAGTGTGTTTTCATACCGGCCGGCCATGGTCGCGGGCGGCGCATCATAAGCCAGCGATTCATAAATCTCATCGCTGATCACCAGCAGGTTATGCTTCCGGGCAGTGTCCGCGAGCGCCTGCATCTCCGAGGCATCCAAAATCACCCCGGTGGGGTTGGCGGGGCTGTTAACAATGACAGCCTTGGTCTTTGGCGTAATTGCGGCTTCGACGCGTTCCGGCGTCAGCTTGAAATCGGGGTAGGTATCCACAGCCACGGACGACCCGCCCAGCAGGTTCACCAGGTGCTTGTACATCACAAAATAGGGATCGCCGCAAATCACCTCGTCGCCGGGATTGATGGTCGCCATCAAGGCCAGGAAGAGGCCGCCGGACACGCCGCCCGTAATCATGACGTTCTTAAGGGGGACGCCGAACTTACGTTCATAATAGGCCGACACGCCCTCGCGCAACTCCTCAATGCCCCAGGTCTGGGTATAGGAATTGAAGCCAGCCTGGATCTGGCGGCAGGCTTCGTCCTTACAGATTTGGTCCACATCATAATCCGGTTGACCGATACTCAGGTTGATGGGATTCTTCATCTTCGCCGCCAGTGCGAATACCTTGCGGATGCCGCTGGCGTCAATAGCGCTCATTCGTTCTGCCAGGTAATTCATTCCGATACCTTTCATGGACAGGGAAAACACATAACGGCAACGGTTCCCGCCGCCGGGGAAAACGGACTTCAGGAGGCCGGGGCGCCCTTTTCACGCCCGCCGGCGCGCGTCAAGTTCCGCGAGATGCGCCCGAAGCGTGTTCTGTTCCTCTTCGGAAAGCGATTTCATATAGATGTTCCAGCCGGGGCACCAACCCGTGTGCCACCGCCACAGCCGGCCCAGCAGGGAGCGGGGATTGTTCTCATACCGTTCCCTGAATTTGCAGGATGCGCACGGTTTCGATTGCATGACAGTCCCTTTCTTGGGTGCTCACGCACATTCTCTACTGTATCATGCCGCTTCCGAGTCTTTCAAAGTCAAGGGATATCCGGACAGCGGATGACGGCCGCCCCGTCTAATTTTCCGCGCGGACAAGGGTCTCCACGACATTAAACCCCCGGACACGTAATACCGGCTTTTTGTCCGCCTCTGCGGTTTCGGCGGTGACCAGGCGTTTTTCTCCGGGAAAGAGGGTGATAAAATTGTCGCTCCAATAGACAGGTGCCATTTCCAACCCGGTTTCGGGGTCAGCCAACGCGAGTTCCACCTGGAACGCAATGGTTGGAGACGTATTCCTCAATTCCAGGGACAGGATTTCCTTCTCCCAGGAAGGCACCGCGTCCAGTACCGCCTCAGGCAGCAGGTTCAGGGCGGAAAAATCCGCAACCGACTTGGGTTCCGTATAAAATATATCTTCCGGTGTTTCCCCGGATTTGCCGGGAATATCCGGAATTCTGGAAAGCCAGTACGTATTAATCGATTCCGGTACTCCATCCGTGTTGCGCAGTTCCAGCCGGAGGAAATAGGGATCCCCGGCAGCGTCCGGCGCTTCGAATGAGGTGACACGGGTGCAGCCATCCGCGTCCACTGACACGGGATGTTCTTCCTCAAGATGTTTTTGGCCGTCGAGCCCGTAAACGGCATGATACAGGGTCAGCCCCGCCCGGGGTTCATAGTAACTGTTCACGACGTAGAGCCCTTGGTCGTCGTGGGCATAAAGGGCGTGCAGTGGCATGCAGGCTTTTTTCGCGCCATAATAGGCCGCTGTGGCACGCTTGTACCAGTCCACATACTGCCAGGTCAGCGCGGCGGGCCACGCGGCGTTATATTTCCATGTGGTTATTCCCAACGCCTTATATTTATGCCGG
>JAKLHG010000639.1 GCA_022710255.1 Candidatus Hydrogenedentota bacterium | reverse complement strand
CGGGAACCTTATAGAGTTCACGCAGGCGCGCCAGTTCCGCTTTCAATTCCCGGACCTGGTCCGCGTAGTCCGGGGCGGCATAGGCATTCTTCATTTCATGGGGGTCTTTTTCCAGGTCGTAGAATTCCCATTCGTTCAACGTGTAGAAGAAGGCCAGCTTGTATCGTTCCGTGCGCACGCCGTAGTGCTTGTACACATTATGTACCTTCCCTTCGCCTTCGTAATAATGGTAGTAAATGGAGGTGCGCCAGGTCTCCGGTTGCGTCCCCTGCATCAGGGGCAACATACTGAGGCCCTGCATCTGGTCCGGGATGGGAACCCCCGCAATATCCAGAAAGGTTTCCGCGCAGTCGAGATTCTGCACCATAGGCGTAATTTCCGTACCGGGCGGGATGACGCCGGGCCAGCGCGCCACCAGGGGCGTGCGCAGCGATTCCTCGTAAATAAAGCGCTTGTCGAACCAGCCGTGCTCGCCGAGATAGAAACTCTGGTCTGAAGAATAGAAGACCACGGTGTTCTTGTCCAGGCCTGTTTTTTCAAGATAGTCCAGCACGCGCCCCACGTTGTCATCCACGGAGGCGATACAGCGTAGATAGTCCTTCATGTAACACTGATATTTGAAGCGGACGAGGTCGTCGCCTTGCAGGTTGGCCGTACGGAAAGTCTCGTTGCGCGCCTGATAGGCGGCCTCCCAGGCTTCACGCTGTTCATCATTCATCCTGCCGAAAAAGGTTTTCCAGGGCGGCGTGTCCCGGTCCTCTTCCCCCCATAACTTGAGGTCGGGACCGAGTCGCATGGTTTTGGCAATGGTCATGTCCTGCTCGCGGGCGGCCGTGCCACGTCCGCCATAGTCGTCGAATAGGGTCTCCGGTTCGGGAAACGTCACCTCTTCGTATCTGGACAGGTGATCGGGGCCGGGCAGCCATTCCCGGTGTGACGCCTTGTGCTGTACCATCAGCATGAACGGCTTGTCCGCATCCCGGTCATGTTGCAGCCAGTGCAGGGCCTTGTCGGTGATAATGTCCGTCACATACCCCTCAACCCGTTCCTTGCCGGCGGGGGTGATGAAATCGGGATTATAATAATCGCCCTGGCCGGGCAGAACGGCCCACGTGTCAAAACCGGTGGGGTCCGTCACAAGATGCCACTTGCCAAAGAGGGCCGTCTGATAGCCGTTTTGCCGCAGCAGTTTGGGGAAGGTTTCCTGGCTGCCATCGAAGCGGGAACTGTTGTCCCGGAACCCGTTGAGGTGGCTGTGCAGGCCGGTGAGCACCACCGCGCGGCAGGGGCCGCAGATGGCGTTCGTGACAAAACTGTTGCGGAACAGGGCCCCATCCCGGGCGATACGGTCGATGTTCGGCGTGGGGGCCGTCCCGGCCAGCCTGCCGCCATAGGCGCTGACGGCGTTCTGGGCATGGTCGTCGCTATAGATCCAAAGAATGTTCGGGCGCTGTTGCGCGTGAGCCGGGTGCGTGGCGGCCAGGGTGGTGGCCACGGCCGCGGCACCGGCATGCTTGAGGAAAGAGCGGCGTGAAAGCATGGCGGAATCCTTTCTTTTCCTTGTCTACTGATCGCCGGCGATTATAACACAGCCGGGGCGCGACGCACAGAGGAAGGCGAAAAGGACAAAAAGGACCGTAAAACGTATTGCCGACAGGTGTGTCCTTTAGGTCCCTTAAGTCCTTTTAGTCCTTTCTTCAGCAGACTGCCCCAGTTTCAACTACCCTGGCAAGAGACTTATTCGGGAAGCGGTTTGCCTTTCGTTTCCGGGGCGAAGGGCAGTATCAATATGCCCAGGATGAAGAAGGACGACACGAAAAGCGCGGCCATTTGAATGCCATAGGAGGCGCTGAGCTGGCCGAAGAGAAACGGCGCAGCCGCCGCCAGGTACCGGGACACGTTGTAGCAGAAGCCGGTGCCCGTGGCGCGCAGGCGCGTGGGAAACAGTTCGGGAAAATAGATGGCATAGCCGCCGAAGATGGTCAACAGGAACAGTCCCATGATCGGGAAAAGCACCAGGGCAGCGAGGAAAGAGGTGGCGAAATGGAACGTTGCCGGGACCACAACGGCGCAGCAGATAAGTGAGATCAGGAAGGCGTGACGGCGTCCGAAACGTTGCGCCACATAGGAAAACCCCATGACACCGAAAAAACCGCCGAAGTTCTGGGCCATGATGCACAGGCTCATCTTACGATCCGTAGCCGCGGCCAGTTCGGGCAGGTTGTCCGGGTTCAACACATTGCGCACCAGTTCCGCGGACCAGGTGCCGATGCCCCAGAATCCGATGACGCCGACCGTGCCCAGGAGCACGCCGATAATGGTATTGCGCCGCAATTCGGGAGTGGAAAAGAGACCCAAAATACTTCCCATTTGTCCCGTGCCCGCTTTGGCTTTGGCCCGGCTCTCCTTCCACGCGTCCGGTTCATGAATGAACAGGAGAATAATCACGATCAGGAATACGGGCGCCATGCCAATATACATTACCCATCG
>JAKLHG010000638.1 GCA_022710255.1 Candidatus Hydrogenedentota bacterium | reverse complement strand
GCCGCCAGACTCTCTCCCGCCGATGCCATCGTCTGCACGATATTGTTTTCGAGAATGGTTCCACGCCGGAAAATACCGCGCAGGATGGCGGTACTAATCACCGCCGCTGGAATGGAAGCGCTCACCGTCATCCCTGCCTTCAATCCCAGATAGGTATTCGCTGCGGCCATGAGGATACTAAGCAGCCCGCCCAGTACCAACGCAATGAGCGTGACCTCTTTGACGCTTTTTTCTGGCGAAGCACATGAATACGGGTCGGCACTTCGGGTTTTCATTGCGATGTCATCCTCCCTATGTCCTGCACCACCCTGCGGAAAGGCTTTATACAGAACAGCCATGTGGAGAGCGGCGTATACTTTCTTGGGTTATTCGCGTAGGCTCAAAATATCCTGCCGATGTTCAACTCCCGCATAGTAGAGCAAACATAAGGGATACCTGATGTGAACCCGGCAACTGCTATAAATGGTTTAATTGCAGTATAGCAGAAACCAGGAAATTGCGCGGAGTCGCTCCAATGCCACATTCCCCTTGGTCTTTTTTGAAGTACTATGCCGTGCTTGTCGCATTACTGGGATTTTCTTTTGGGTAGGCCGCACATGGCAACAAACCGACTCAAACCTCTCTGTATTCTGCTGGAAACCGTTTAAAAGAGGGGCCAAGTTCATAGGAGGGTTAGCATTATAACCTTTTATTCCTTTCTGAAATAGGATGAGACGGTCAGAGTCAGAAGGGAGATGCCGACAAGCAGCCAGTCTCCTAAGGCTCGTGTGAACAGGTCTTTAAGTGTCAGATTCTTATTCCCTGTGGTGCAACAGCCCCATGGTCCGGGTTCCTCTTCACCCTGCCATTCACCCTCTCCTTCAGTAGGAATCTCGCCTTCGCCCTCGTCCGGACTTGCGCCCTCGCCTTCATCTTCGCCCTCTGGGTCTGTGGTCCCGCCACTGGTGACGCGCAGGCGCAGTGTACCGCCACCAACTTCGACGTTTCCTTGGAATCCGGGAGGGGCATTCGCAAAGGTGACAGTGGCAAAGCTGCCGGTAGCGTCACCCTGAACCTGGATGATATCGAGCAATTGGCCTTCGGAGAAGGCGACACCGGTCGGGAGGGCAATGGTCAGAGTGCCATCAAGATTGGCGGCGCCCGTGATAACGAGCGCATTTCCCGATCCGGCGGTGACTTCGAGGGTGCCACTGGGCCCCACCTGGAGGTTGCCGTTAATGACAGCGGGGCCGCCACCAGCCAGCTTGATTTCAGATGCGCTTTTTTCCAAAGGCTGCTCAATGCGGAGTCCGTTGACCACACGAAGGAGGCCGTTGACAATGACGTTGCCGGAAGTGATGTTTGCCAGCCCGGTGATGAAGAGCCCGTTGGGACCAATGATAATGGAGGAAACCACGTTCATGGAGGCGCTGTCGGCCACACGCACGAGGCCGGGCCCGATGTCGGCGCCCAGCGTGAGGCTGCCGCCGCAGTCAACGGTGGCTCCCGAATCCACGTTGAGGGTGCCGCCTGCGGCAGCGTTATCCCCGCCGATGATTGCTTCGTCACAGGCGAGGCGCGTTGCGGAATCGAAGAGTTCGATGATGCCGTTGGCTTTGCGCCCGATCTCGAGGAAGCCGGGGAAGGAGATACTGGTCTTTTCGGAACCCTCCGTTTTTTCTTCATCTTTCTCTTCAGGAGGGAATTGGGGCGCAATAATCAAGGCTCCGCCTTCAGCGATGAGGGCGTTCCCGAAGCCGCCGCGCTCCGCGCCCAGGATACAGGCGCCGGCGACTATACCTCCGGAGCGTAGTTCCAACTGCGCGCTGCCCGCGCCGCCCACAACCAGGTCTTCCTGAATGGTGGTGGCATTTTGGGCGCCAGTGGCGAAGTAGTTTCCGGTGGAACCCTCGTTGACGGCAAGCGACAGTTCGCCAAGCTGAATATCGGCGACGCCCGCAGAGGCAAAACTGCCTGATCCGCTCAGGCCCACCATCATCGTTTCACTGGCAGATACCGTAACCGTGCGCGTATCGTTTTCATTGATGTCCAATGAACCGGACAAGGTGGCGCTTCCTGTGGCGTTTTCCTGGGAACCAAGGATGATGATGCCCGCCTCCAACCGGGTGCTGCCTTCCATGGTCCATAGGCCACGCTTCGCGTTGCCTACGACAAGGTTAAGCCCCAGGTCCATCCTGGAGGACACTTCGCCGGACGCGCCGGATAAGCGCAACACAGACCCGTCCTCGCCCGCCGGGCCATCCACCGTCAGGTTGACGGCCTGGAATCCGGCGCCCTCAGTAAGGTTCAATGTGCCCAGGCCAGCGCCACCGACAAGAACGTCGCTGTTCACAGAAAGTGAGGCACCCTCAATAACATTCAGAATGCCAACACCATTTTCGAGCAGACCCAATTGCAATGAATTCACGGTGCCGGAAATGGGTCCGGCCAGGGTGGCGGCGGCTTCACCCGCGCCACCCACAGTGAATGCTCCGCCCACGATGAAGTTTAT
>JAKLHG010000637.1 GCA_022710255.1 Candidatus Hydrogenedentota bacterium | reverse complement strand
GGGAACAGTATATCAATTCAGACAGAAGAAACGCATCCCCTGTCTGGCTGGCGGTCAGTTTGTCCAGTATTCCTTGTCCAAAGAGCGGTACTGGATGGCTTCGCCGATGTGATGTTCCTGAATGGCTTCCACGCCTTCCAGGTCCGCAATGGTCCGGGCCACCCGTAACACCTTGTCATGGGCTCGGGCGCTGAGCCCCATTTTGAGCACGGCAACTTCCAGCATATTCAAGGCAGCGTCATTGAGGCGGCAATGGCGTCGCAGTGTTGAGGAATCGAGGTAGGCGTTCCAACTTGAAGCGCCGTTTGAACGGGCACGCTGACGGTTGCGGGCCTCTTGCACCAAGTCGCGGACCTCAGCGCTGGAAGGGCCAGAAACGCTTTCGTCGTGCAGTTCCTCGAACCGCAGGGCGGGCACATCCACATGAATGTCGATGCGATCGAGCAGAGGCCCGGAAATGCGCCCGAGGTATCGTTGTACTTCGCCCTCGGAACAGCGGCAGGGCCGCCGGGGATGGGAACGAAAACCGCAGGGACAGGGATTCATGGCGACTACGAGCATGAACCGGCTCGGAAAGGTGATGGAATAATTGGCGCGGCGGATGTGGACCATGCCGTCCTCCAGGGGTTGGCGCAGCACCTCCAGGGCGGAACGGTTGAATTCCGGCAACTCGTCCAGAAATAAAACGCCGTTGTGGGCGAGGCTGACTTCCCCCGGTACAGGGAAAACGGCGCCACCTCCCGTGATGGCAATGGTGGTGGCGGTGTGATGGGGGCTGCGAAACGGACGGTTCAAAATCAGGGACCTGCGTTGCCCGGATAGAGGCGCCACGCTGTACACCCGTGTGGTGTCCAGGGCCTCCTCGAAGGTGAGTTCCGGCAGAATCCCGGGCAGGCGGGACGCCAGCATGGTCTTGCCGGTGCCTGGCGGACCGATCATGAGGATATTGTGGGCGCCGGCGGCCGCCACGGTGAGTGCCCGCTTCACATGGGCCTGCCCTTTTACGTCATTCAGGTCGGGCACCACCCTTCTCGCTTCTTCCGCCACCCGGAAAATATCCGTGCGATGGGGTAGAAGATCGCAAACGCCCTGAAAAAAGGCCTGTGCCGTGTGCAGGTCGGGAACCGGTATGACGTCAACCTCTTGAACAACGCCGGCCTCTTCCGCGTTCATTTCCGGCAGCACAATGCCTTTGAGGCCAAGGTCGCGCGCGGCAATGGCCATGGCCAGACCGCCGCTTACGGGGCGCACGGAACCGTCCAGCGCCAATTCACCCGCCACCAGGTATTCCTCTATCCGGTTTCCGTTCAACTGGTTGCTGGCGCCCAAAATACCCAGTGCAATGGGCAGGTCCAGGGCACTTCCCTGCTTGCGCATGTCCGCCGGCGCAAGATTCACCACGGTATTGCCGCCGGGAAAGCGAAACCCGGAATTGCGTACGGCGGAAATGACACGGTCTTCGCTTTCTTTCACGGCCGTATCCGGCAGTCCGACTACCTTGAACCGGAACAAACCCGGATGTGTATCCACTTCTATGGAGACAGGGAAGGCGTCGATTCCTAATACGGCGCTTGATCGTATGCGCGCAAGCAAGTGCAAGTCCTCCCGTGACGCTTGGTAACGTACATTGACTATTACAACATACAGGGTACTTCATGAACATTGTGTCTGTATTGACGGGTACATTTCAACCTGAAAACGGTGGTTAACGTCGGGAAAGCATGTGAAAAAAAATGCGGCGCCGTACCGTTAAGGTATCGGCGCCGCGGCGTCAATACAGGTTATTTACGTTTGCGCATTACGGTCGCGCCGGTCAGTGAGGTCAACACCGCCGCCAGCGCCAGCGCCACCAGGCCTGCTGCCGGCATGCCGGTACCGATGACCAGGGTAAACATCGGCGACAGGACCGTCTCTTCCAAGACATCATCATAGACTTCACACTGGTATTGTCCCGCGTCCTCTTCGATGATGTCCGTAATCGTATATGTGGCATCGTTGGCATCAGGAATCACCTCCAACGCTTTGTCCGGGGTATACCGGTACCATTGGAAGGAAAGGGCGCCGTCAGCGCCGGATACGACGACTTCAAAGGTAACGGAATCGCCTATGGGTCGCTCGAAGTAAACCGGGTCAGCGGTAACCACCAAGCCTTCGCCTTCGCCTTCCACGGGCTCACCTTCGCCTTCGACCGGCAGCTCACCTTCGCCTTCGACCGGGGGCTCACCTTCGCCCTCTACCGGCGGTTCACCTTCGCCTTCGACCGGGGGCTCACCTTCGCCCTCGACCGGTGGCTCACCTTCGCCCTCGACCGTATCGTCCACCACAGTTACTTGGGCTGTGCATTCCGCAAAAAGACCTGCCGCGTCCAGGACACGCAGCGTAACGCTCTGCACTCCCACATCGCCCGCGCTATAGGTAATGCTCGCGGCGCCATTAACCAGCATGGAGGTGATGGCGCAGTTGTCCGAACTGCCGTTATCAATATCACCCG
>JAKLHG010000636.1 GCA_022710255.1 Candidatus Hydrogenedentota bacterium | reverse complement strand
CCTATCGGAAAAGCAATTGCTGGATGAAGTAATTCAAAATAGAGATGCGTTGCTCACCGGGCTAACAATCAAAATGCTTGATGCAAAGTCGTGGCGCATTAAAGAAACCGTGCCGGACAATCGCTTTACGGATTTTGGGCGTGTCGTCTATGCGTTGTATCCGGATGATGCTGCCGCAATGCTTGGCGCGTTGTATAAAGCGAAGCGGACCAGCGTGAATGATGATGATACATTGCTACAAGCCTTCTTCCGGTATGAAGGGAACCAACTGCAAGGAAACGCCACGCAAATTGTAAAAGAGTTGGACCCCGATGGAAGCCGCATACAATATATGGGCGGCGGCCAGAAAATTGCCCGTGCTTTAAGGGAGGTAATGCCAACGTTGAGATTGAATGGTTGGAAAATTGAAACTGGAAAAGGACAGGGTACAACTATTTTCCGATTCACCCGTCCTTCAGATAATGGACCCGCAGGCTCAACGTCGAGATAGTATCCCTTTTTCGCTTGCCGAAAAGGGATGCGTGAAAGACCAAAAACAACCAGTATCAAGAGAAAAAAGGGTCATTGTGATGTTGGTTTTGAGGGTTTTGTTGGTTCCTCTAACCTGGCCAGTTACAAAGTGTACAACACTAGGTATAAAAACCCACTTAACCAACAAAACCAACAAACTTGTGGCTTTCAAATGGTTTCTCTTGGTTGTTCACGCTTACGGCTTCGGCAAGCGAAAGCCGTAAACTACTTTGACGTGAAGGCTGCGCTCCATTATTTCAAAGGAAGGTCGCGCTGTACATATCAACCTGTGATAAAGCATCAACCCGTTCCATACAGTACATTGCCTTCTCAATCAACCTGTATGAGGTTTCCTGTCCTGATTTGTATAAATACTGCCATGCTTACTGATTGTTGATTATAGGCGGTTACAGGCGCATGACAATATCTCCTTCCCCCCTATGCCGTCACCCGGCAATACCATCCGCACCCGATAGATGCGCCTATTTCGCCATAGGAGTCGCAGAGTCGGCCTGTATGTGACGATTGATGAGAGGCGGGATAAAGGGGTTGGATTCTCTGGGAGGCAGGCGAATGGCGGTTTATGGGACGCCCTATCCGCCGGAATATGTTGTGAAACTATGGGCAGCGGTATTGGGGTTGAATGTGCCTGAAGATTCTTTTGAGTTTGCGGAGAGGGCTGTGGAGTGGGATGACTTCGAGATTAATGTTCCAACCTGCTCAGACAACCCGGATTTACAGCGGTTGTACTTGTGGCTTGCACATTCAGAAATTGTTCAGGCAGTAGGACGGGCCAGACTCGTTAGCAATGATGTTCAGGTACATGTGTTTGCCAAGATTCCGCTGACGGGGGCGGAGTTAGCCGCATAGGTATAAAGTAGCCGCAGGAGTTGCAGAATCGGCCTGTAGGCGACGGTTGATGAGAGATGGGATAAAGGGACGTTGGGAAGGAGTGATGTTGGTTTACGAAGAATTTCAGTGCATTACCCGGGAGGGATGCTGTTTTGTTATGCTTATTGCAGGCTAACAAATTTCGCTTCTTAAGACCAAAAATAAATTATGCATTCACGCTTCAGAGGGAAAAAGCCCTTGGGGGGCTGATGCCTTTTTGAGCCTTTTCATCCCTGCGCTTTGTCCTTATTCTATTCTTGACCAAGCGGAAGAGCATTTCAGCGGTAATTACCTAGCAAGGCGAAAGCCGAAGTCGTTGCTGCGCACGTACAGCGGGTTGTTGACGCGAGTCGCCGAACGACAGAAGTTGCCTCCTTGGTACCAACTGCCACCCCGTAGTATACGAAACGAGCCTCGGGGCGAGTTTACCCACGCACTGCCATTACTCGGGGCGCCCGTGTAGTTCAAGTGCTCATCGTCTTCGCACCATTCCCAGACATTACCGCTCATATCAAATAGTCCAAACTCATTGGACACCTTCATGCCCACCATATGCGCGTAGCGCTCGCCGACATCAGAAGTATTATACTTCCACCAGCAATATGCATTCCCCACCGTATATGAGGGGTCGTCGCCCCAGTAAAACCGGGTGGCCGTGCCTGCGCGACAGGCGTATTCCCATTCTGCTTCCGCCGGGAGCCGGAAAGTTTCGCCGGTATGCGTGTTCAACGATGCAATAAACGCTCGGGTATCGTTCCAAGAGACATACACCGCAGGGCTAGCCGGGTCATCAAGCACGTAACTTCCTTCCGACCAGGGCGTCGTCCCCATCATGGCCGTCCACTGCGCTTTAGTCACTTCGTACTTGCCCAGCCAGAACCCCGGTACGGTCACCGCGTGCTGCGGGTCTTCCCTATCAGAACTATCCTGCTCGCCCGGGTAGCGGCCCATCAGGAATGAACCGTCGGGTATCCAGACCATCTCCAACGGTACATCGCCGGGAAGGAGAATGGTTTCATTCTGTCCCGGATGGCTCTGCGCGCGTTGCGTTATGGTGACATAGCGTGGGCTGCCGTCGCACGTGCCCTGCGCCG
>JAKLHG010000635.1 GCA_022710255.1 Candidatus Hydrogenedentota bacterium | reverse complement strand
CGCCATAGGCGCCGACAGGCATACCGCCGCCAATTACTTTGCCCAGGGTGGTGAGGTCGGGTGCGATTCCATAGCGCTCCTGGGCGCCGCCCGGGGCAACCCGGAAGCCCGTCATGACCTCGTCAAAAATCAGCAGGGCCCCGTGGCTGTGGGTCAGGGCGTGCAGGCCTTCCAGGTACCCCGGTTCCGGCGGCACGACCCCCATGTTGCCCGCCACAGGCTCCACGATAACGCAGGCGATTTCCTCACCGAAATGGTCAAAGGCTTCCGCCACGGAATCCAGGCAGTTATAGGGTACCACCACCGTACGCGCGCTTGCGTCCCGGGGCACGCCGGGGCTGTCCGGCAGTCCAAGGGTGGCGACGCCGCTGCCTGCACGCACCAGGAGACTGTCGGCATGGCCATGATAACAACCGTCCATCTTAATGATAATTTCCCGACGGGTATACCCGCGGGCGAGACGAATGGCGCTCATGACGGCTTCAGTGCCGCTGTTCACAAAACGGACCCGTTCCATCAGGGGGAAATGACGGATAATCTTCCGGGCAAGCAGCGTTTCCTGTTCCGTGGGGATCCCGAATCCGAAGCCCCGCGCGGCCGCGTCCCGGACCGCTTCGACCACTTCCGGATGGGCATGGCCTGCGGCGAGAGGGCCCCAGGAAAGAACATAATCGATCAGGGTGTTACCGTCCGCATCGATCAGGCAGGCGCCTTGGCCGGACCGCACAAAAAAAGGTGCGCCTCCCACGGATTTGAAAGCCCGCACCGGACTGTTGACTCCGCCCGGTAATACCTGTTGCGCCTCCTGCCAAAGCCTGTCGGAGGTTTCCCGTTTCATAGAAGGTATCCTTCGTTTATTCCTGGAGCCATCCAGCCAGGTCCATGGCCCAGTAGGTGATGATGATCGATGCGCCCGCCCGCCGGATGCTGGTGGTCAATTCCAGTACCGTGCGCCGTTCATCCAGCCAGCCCTGGGCTGCCGCAGCCTTGATCATGGCATATTCTCCGGAAACATTATAGGCGGCGAGGGGAATATTGAATTCGTCCGCGGCGCGCCGGATGATATCCAAATAACACAAGGCGGGCTTGACCATGACGATATCGGCGCCCTCCTCGATATCAAGAGCGATTTCACGGAGCGCTTCATTTCCGTTCGCGGGGTCCATCTGGTAGGAACGTCGGTCGCCGAACCGGGGCGGCGATTCCGCCGCCTCCCGGAATGGCCCATAAAAGGCGGAAGCGAACTTGGCGCTGTAGGCCATGATGGCCACCTCCGCATGGCTGTTCGCGTCCAGAGCGTCCCGCAGGGCGAAGACCCGCCCGTCCATCATGTCGGAAGGGGCTACGATATCGGCGCCGGCACCGGCATGGGCCAAGGCCTCTTTGACCAGGACCTCGACGGTGGCATCGTTATTTACATCCGTAATACCGTCCCTGTTTTGGTGTAGAAGTCCGCAATGCCCGTGGTCCGTGTATTCGCAAAGGCACACATCCGTAATCACGCAAAGGCCCGGGGAGCGTTGTTTGATCGCCTCCACGGCGCGGCAGACAACTGAATCACGCTTCCAGGCGCTTGACCCTTCCGCGTCCTTGTGCGCTGGAATGCCAAAGAGTAACACGGCGGGAATGCCTGTGTCGGCCGCCCGGGCCGCCGCATCCGCAACTTCGGCAAGTCCCCATTGATACTGGCCCGGCATGGAAGTGATGGCCTTGCACGCATGGGCTTCTTCCCGCACAAAGAGCGGAAGAACAAGATTATCAACGCTGACCCGTGTCTCGCGCGTCAGCCGCCGCAATGTTTCGTTGCGCCGCAATCGTCTTGGCCTTACGGAAAGATACATGGCACCTGGTCCTTCTATAACGGGCTCATAGGGGAATAGACCGCTACAGCGTAGCACATGGGCGCGTTGAAATTAAAAGGCGAAAGCCCCGTTAATGATTGTACGTGGCGCGCAAGGCATTGACAAAGGCCTTGGCGAACCACTGGCGCCAAAGGGGATTTGAAAGGCGCTGCTGGTCTTGCTTGTTGTTCATATTGGCGACTTCAACCAGTACCTTAGTGGGTATATTGTTGTAGCGAAGCACCCCCGGCAGAAATACTTCAGTCTCGCCGCGCCGTATAACACTGCGAATCGGGTCCCCAGCGTCATGTACTTTCAGGGGGGGCTGGTTTGTTCGCATGGATTGGATCAGCGCGGCGGCGAACAGGCGCGATAACGCCTCATCGCGTTTCCGTTCAGCCTTGGTGCTCTTTGAGGCGGTATCCCGGGATACTTCCTTGTATTTGCTGAATGTGGCGGACGTGGAAACATCTTTATCGTTCCGGTGGGCGGCACCGGGCACATAGACCATGGCGCCGCGCAGGGTTTCATTGAATAGATAATCGCAGTGGATGCTGGCAAAAACGACTTTTCTCGGGTCCGTGCCTTTCTTACGTTCCCGATGATAGAGGTAATTGGCCAGATTCCAGCGCAAAGTAATGGAAGTGTCTTGATCCCACAGGTTATAGGATGG
>JAKLHG010000634.1 GCA_022710255.1 Candidatus Hydrogenedentota bacterium | reverse complement strand
TATCCCCTTTGACTGTCAGTTTGAAGGCGTTCCATTCACCCGGTTTTGTCATACCTTCGCTTTTTGCGCCGTCAAGACCATCACAATTGCCTTCCATGCCCTTGCGCAAATTTACCTGGTAGCGTTCCGGCCAGGGGCGTTCCTTGGGCACCTCCACGTAGCGGAAATACACGCCGCTGTCCCAGTTGTCTTCCGCCAGTGCTTTCCATTCATATTCCAAGACAAAATCCCCATATTTCTTCTCGGTTTGTACCAAGCCATTGCCCTCCGCAAGCAAAATGGCCCCGTCCACAACCCTGGCCTCGCAGTTGAGTACCGACCAGCCCTCCAGGCTTTTTCCATCAAACAACGCAACCCTGCCGCAGGCGGTATCCGCGTACACATTCGGGCTCAGAAAAGCGACAAGCACTACGGTAA
The DNA here is from genome assembly GCA_022710255.1 of Candidatus Hydrogenedentota bacterium. Taxonomy (GTDB): domain Bacteria; phylum Hydrogenedentota; class Hydrogenedentia; order Hydrogenedentales; family CAITNO01; genus JAAYBJ01. The sequence continues at coordinate 2,099 of JAKLHG010000634.1, read as the reverse complement.
TCAGGACGCAGGAGCGTTTCATGGTACGATTCCTCCTATTGTTCAGGTTAATGTGGACTAACTTGCTTCTATAAATAGACGCGTGATTCTACACGACGGTTACACAGAAGAACAAAACGAATAAGCTTTTTCAGTTGCCCTGCCAACTGAAAAACTTTGTTGGACTAAACGCAAACAAAAAGACAGCGCAAAACAGGGACTGACTACCAAATAGCCCACGACCGTTGCATATAAGCCGTTTGGCAGATACTTCTATTGCACTGCGGTGCCCCGCCCGTTGTAGAATCTCACCACACCTCCATCACTGCACCGAAGATTCGTCACGATGAACCCCACACGGGGAAAGAACTTTTCAATTTACTGCGATCCCCTATTACACCAGGCAGAATCGAGGCATCCACGCACAGATTGCCCAAGCCAAGACTGGGTACCCTCCGCCCAAGATGTCAACGTACACGTGTGGGTCTACCAACGGTGACAGTGCGACAGCGTCAGCCCAACGTACGGGTAATCGGGTCCATCCATGTGGTGAGCATGGGGAATCCGATGGCGTGTAACGCGACGATGGGCCAGAGGTTGCGGAACCGGAGGAAGTAGAAGACCACCGTGAAGCCCACCAGAGCGGTGAAGCCCATCATTAAAGGGGTGTGGGGCCAGTGGAAACCTTCCGGTAATAGATGGGCGAGCCCGAAAACGACCCCGGCGAAGGCCGGCACCCGCCACGCGCCTCGGAAAAGCCGGGTGCGGGCGAGCGCATTCGCCAAGATGGAGCAAAGTAGGAATTCCTGCGCGAAGGCCGACCAGACGTAGCCCAGGCCGCTCACAACCATGGACAGGGAAAAGGAAAGCCTGCCGCCAAGGATGAAAGCCAGCGTTGCAGGCCCTGCAAAGGCGAGCACGACCAACCCGGCTCCGGCGATTCGACCGGTTGGGGAGAGCCGCGTCGTGAGTCCCCATTCATCAAGTCTCTCCGGATGCCTGCGCGCGCGGTGCAGGATGTAGGCCACGCAGCAGAACGAAGCGATGATGTCCGTTACGTAGCGATTCAATCCCGCGTCAGGAACAAAGTTCTTCGTGAAGAACAGGGTCAAGCCCACCACCACCATCACGACGGCGAACTTGATATCGGCGAAGTCTACGGTCGCCGGCGAATGTGTTTCAGAGTCGCTACGCATTCCTCTGGAACCCTCCTGATTTGGTCTTTATTGTTTTGCCTGTCATCGCCGGGTACATGCGGATTAGACTTGCCGGGCAATACCATAGTTTCAAGGAGCATGACCTGCCTGAAGGTTCCGCCATTTCTCCCAGGGGAGGCCGAACAGATCGTGCGTGCTGACAGCAGCCGGAGTAGTTCCCGTGTGTCTGAAATCCCACCGCAGAACCCACAGTACCCGGAATGCCGCTCATCAAGGAACGACTTGTGCGGATCCATTGGTGCCTCTAACGAAAAAGTCTGCAATTCAGCACAGCCTGTCTCGCATCGAACCCAGGGCCTAAAGTATTAACAAGTAAGGACCTAAAGTGTTAACACAACGGGATTCCTGGCCACAATGCCCGCTCTTGCGATTCTCCGGAACCATTGTCGCACAAAGACTTCCAACGCATTCTCCACCGAGATTCTCACTCCAAGCCGTACTTCTTGGTCTTGTCGCGTCCCAGAACTTTCGTACAGTTTATAATAAGGCAAAACATTACTGCACATAAGTTTACGCGGATCGTCGGTGTGAGTCCAACTACTAGCATGAGGACCTGAAGGGTTAACATGGCAGGTCCTAAGTCGTTAGCAGTCATGAGATTACAGAGATGCCAGGAAGTCATCCGCCGTACTTGAGTCTGGGGCAACACAACACGCATACTTGGGACAAGCGCATCTTGTTAGCCAGCCGTCCGTAATTCGGCTGCTGATTCGTAGCCTGTCCCTGAATTGCCTGAATTGCCTTAATGCTTACACCCGGAACACCTTCATGACCTCATCGCCGAGGTGGTTGATGACTTTGACGGCGATTCTGCCGTTCTCTGGTTTGTTGAAGGGGCGGGAAGTATCGCTGTGGAGGCTTTCCCAAGCCTCTTCGTTGATTTCGGCTTTGAGGGTCGTCTTG
>JAKLHG010000633.1 GCA_022710255.1 Candidatus Hydrogenedentota bacterium | reverse complement strand
TTCCGGCCGCTGCCACCGTAGAGCAACCGCTGCGGCGGGAAGCGTTACAAGACCAAGGGACTTAAAGGACAGAAAGTACCAAAAGGACCGTAGAATGTTCCCCAAAGGAAGCATCCTTTATATCTGGGGAGTGCGCACACAAGCGTGGAACGCAAAGACGGCGGCGCGCGGACGTAGCACTTATTCAGGTCACCGAATAACACCTCACGATAAAAACATTGGAGTAACACGCTTTTCCCGAAACACAGGAATGGAAGGCATGCCATGATTACCGTACTGTTGATCCTTTGCCTGCAGGCTGAACCTGCGCCCGCCGTGACAAACGCCGAGATGTTCGCCCTTCAGGGCGAAAACAATATCCTGGAGGAAGAACACTTTGGGATTATCAACGGGTTGGCCACCATCGGCGTCAAGTATAAAGACGCCGCGTCCCTGTGTGGCTTCTGGTCCCCGCCCTATGTCAGTTCGGATTTTTCCCTCGAGATAACCCTGTTTGGCGAAAAAGTGCCCGCCAACCGCTATGGTTGGCGTCCCTTCGAAGTGACGCGGGAGGGGACGCTTGGGAAGATACGCGTATGGACCGCCGCCACGCTCCTCTATCAGTACCGGGCGGGAATGTTGTCCCTTTTCCTGAAAAACACGGGGGATACGGAGGTGCAGGCGCCGTTGCATCTGGCATGGGGCGGCACCCTTGACCAGACGAAAGTGTGGGAATTTTCCCGCCCCCAAAGCCAGACCCCGGCCCCCGCCATGCTTTTGGAAAACGGCCTGAAGAAGACGCAGGGGGCGTGCGTGCTTGCGCTGCAAACCGACGAGAAGACTATCGCCTGGGACGCGGACGCTTCTTCCGGTTCCACACGGATTACACTTGCCGCCGGGGAAGAGAAAACCATCCATCTCTGCTTTGGGATGGGCGATGCGTCCATCGTGGAGACGTGCAGCCAATTGCTGGCGGATTCCCCAAACCAGGTCGGGCAGTCCCGCGCGGAATACAACAAGCGCGTCGAAGACCTTTTCACCAGACTTCCGCGGCTGACATCGGATAATCCGGCGCTGGAAACGTTTTATACTCGTTCGCTCGTGCATTTTCTCACCAATCGCTGGGAAACCCCGGAATTTGTGCTGCATCCGTACTACGGCACCGGGAGCATCAAGGGCGGGTGCGTCTGTAATTATCTGTGGAATTTCGGCGAGGTATGGGAGATTCTGCCCTTATATGATCCCCGGGCCGCCCGGGAACATATCCAACAATTCCTGAAGATTGACATCACCCGGCATTTCGCCTTCATCCCCACCAGGGGTGACGCTTTCGGGCCGTGGTATATGGTCAACCAGGAGAAGATTATCGGGTTGATTTACTTCTACGTTAAAAACACGGGAGATGCCGATTTCCTGAAGGAGGCGGTAAACGGCAGGTCCGTTCTCGACTGGGTGGTCCTGAATGCACTGCACGGCGATGATCCCGCCGGGCCGGTGCAGCTGATTGATTACGGTCCTTCCAACAGTCACCTGGAACTGCGCCGCGGCTATCCCTACAATCACATCATGCCCGACTTGAACGGGCGGCGCTACATGAACTATTGCATGGCGGCGGAACTGTGCGCCCTGATGGGCGCCCCCGCCCCTTACTTGAAAGAACGCGCGGAAGCCCTGAAGCTCCTGCTTAAACAAGAATTATGGGACCCTGATCTCCGCTGGTTTCGATTCAAAGACGCCGCGGGCAACACTGATCTCCGGTACACGGTCCAACTCTTCAAACTGGTTAACAGCCCCGTGCTGGACGCCGAACAAAGGGCGGGATTGCTCTCGCATTTGAACGAAACCGAATTCCTCTCCGAGTTTGGTCTTCACAGCATGGCCAAAACCGACATCGCCTATGACCAGGTGGACATAGATAACGGCGGCGGCGGGGCGTGCACCTGCTTCCCGCCGCAGATTGCAGAGCGACTCTACAAATCCGGTCATGGGCGGGAAGCCGACGACATTTTGAGGCGCATTCTCTGGTGGGGCGAACGCTTGCCCTATTGGGGCGATTCTCTGGTGGCAAACGGCATGGATTACCGCAAGGACACTCCCCTGCAATGCACCCTGGATGGTGTCACCCCCGCGCAGTGTATTATTTTCGGCCTGTTCGGCGTGGATGCGGCCTTTAACGGGGATATCACCTTCCGCCCGCAACGCACCGCCCTCGCATCCCGATTGAAGTTGACGGGACTGACTATCCGCAACAACACGTTTGATATTGAAGTGGCGGGAGAGGAATACAGCGTGCGGTGCGGCGACCGGCAGATTCGCGCCGCACTGCCCAAGGCGCTTGTGTTCCTCGCCCAGGAAAAGGAGTTTCACGTTTCGGAATAAGGCTTGCACAGGAAGAAGGGTTTATCGGCATTCACAGGGAACAATACACTTAAACACCTGCGCTTTCTCGGGGAAATGCATCCAATACCAGATTTCCTGATCCCGACAGTTTTTTTTAATGCTATTTCGGAATCCAGATGGGCACTTTTTGAAGTTATATTCGCA
>JAKLHG010000632.1 GCA_022710255.1 Candidatus Hydrogenedentota bacterium | reverse complement strand
ATACGATACGCAAATGGGCGGAAGCGGGACGCCTCCGTGTTTTTAAAACCCCCGGGGGACACCGCCGCATCCGGCGGGAAGAGCTGCTCCATTTTTTAAAAGAAAATGATATTCCGATTCATGAAGATTTGGAAAATCCCGGCATAAAGGTTCTTGTTGTAGATGATGAAAAGGCCATCATATCGGTAATCCGCCGCTATCTGGAAAGCATCAAAACCCCTTTTCAGATTGAAGTGGCCACCGACGGGTTTGATGCCGGCCGTTTGACGGCTTCCTTCCGGCCCAGTGTAGTTTTTCTGGATTTGCGCCTGCCGGGTATCGACGGTTTTGAGGTATGCCGCCGCATCAAACATCATCCGCTGACAGAGTCGACGCAAGTTATCGCCATGACCGGCTACTACCAGGGCGAAACCGCGGAACGGGTTCTGGAGTATGGCGCCTCACTGCTGATAGCCAAACCGTTCACTACGGACGATTTGAAAAACGCCTTGGAAAAGGCTGGCATTAAGGTCGATTAATATCGCCTGCACTACGGTTACCCTTTCTTAACGACGCCAAGGTTCAAGGCTGGAAGGGCGGAGAACCTTTCCTGCACCACCAAGGAGGGAATCCGGTCCAAGAAATGGAAGATACAATCATAATTGTATCGGGCCTGCCCCGCAGCGGAACTTCCATGATGATGGCAATGCTCGGCGCGGGGGGTATTCCCCTAATGACGGATACGGTGCGACGGGCCGATTCGGATAATCCACGCGGCTATTTTGAATATGAGCCCGTCAAACGGCTCCGTACGGATGCATCGTGGATCCCGATGGCCCGGGGCAAGGCGCTCAAGGTTGTCAGCCCGCTATTAACGGCGCTCCCTTCAAATTGCCGGTATGCCGTTTTGTTCATGGAGCGAAATTTGGAGGAGGTGCTCACCTCACAACGGGCCATGCTGGAAAAGAGCGCCGCCGCCCGTCTTACCGCGGAAGGACTGGATGACGGACCAAGCCCCCGCCGGGAGGACCGCCTGAAAGCCGCATACATCAAGCATCTGCGCGAGGTCCGGCAGTGGTTGTCTACATGCCACAACATGCATGTTCTTGACGTCTCTTTTACTGCGGTGCTTGAAAACCCGGGAAACGCAGTACGCCGAATCGCCCGTTTTCTCGCGGTTCCTCTTGATGAGCCCGCCATGGCTCTGGCCGTGGACGCCGGGCTTCGCCGCCAAGGGCGCTTTGGTGTCCCCGTTCAGCCGAATACATCTGATTGGAACTCAAGACCGCAATAGAGGCATCGTTTGTGCCGGGAATTGGAGACGCGCAGGCATTTGGGACAACGCAGGGGATGTCTGCCAAGTTTTCCGTCCGCGATGCCGTCGCGCATATCCACTTCCTGAACCTTTTTCTCCAGTTCCGCCTCGGTTAAGTGCAGGCGCTCTTGCAGGAGTTCCCACAAGGACTGCGTCAACAAAGCCAATCGCTCCACCTGTTCTCTCAAGTCATTCACGTCCGTGCGGACCAGGTTGGCCGCCTGGTTGATTTCGCTTGTGCGGAGCGCCTGGGCAGCGGCTTCCCGGGCCGCGGAAGCGGCAATCAAACCACCCATGAGAAAATCCATGATGACTCCTCCGTGTGCATTTTGTTTTCGAAGATATGCCTTGCCGATCTGAAAAGATACGGTAGCGCCAACGGCAATTTCCTTATGGAAAGGATATATGATCCCCGGGTGAAACGGATAATTCCCCCTGCCGCCGTATTGGGCATACCACCCCGCGCCTGGAACAGGAAAGTCGTTTCCCCGTCTCCATCGCCGGTTTCGGGCATATGGTATACTAGGATATTCGTGTCGCGTCTGCAAAAAGGAAGGAATGGCTTGCCCGGCAAGACTCGGAAAATCCATAAAATTAAAGGAACATTTCAATGCCCTGGGCTTTTGATGAAATAAACGACAGGGGACTCAGCGAAGAGGAAGCCGAACGGCGCTTAGCCTCCGAAGGGCCCAATGAACTGCCCGGCACGGCACAACGCGGAATTGTGGCGATTGCACTGGAGGTACTTCGTGAGCCCATGTTTCTGATGCTAGTCGCCTGCGGCATACTCTACCTCTTTCTGGGTGAGCCCACCGACGCTGCCATGCTGCTTGGCTTTGTGTTTGTGGTCATGGGAATTACCATTGTGCAGGAACGGCGCACGGAACGCGCCTTGGAGGCGCTGCGTGACTTGTCCAGCCCCCGCGCCATGGTGATTCGGGACGGCCGGCAACGGCGCATCCCCGGCCGCGAGGTGGTACGCGGCGACTGGATAATGCTCGCCGAAGGGGACCGTGTCCCCGCCGATGCCGTGTTGCGCCATGTCATCAGCCTGAGCGCCGACGAATCGTTGTTGACCGGAGAATCGGTTGCGGTACGCAAGACATCGGTTTCCGGCGTGCCGGCACCGGCCCCGCCGGGTGGCGATGATCTGCCTTATGTCTATTCCGGCACCATGATTACCGGCGGCCAGGGCGTGGCGGAAGTGCAGTACACGGGAACGCATACCGAACTG
>JAKLHG010000631.1 GCA_022710255.1 Candidatus Hydrogenedentota bacterium | reverse complement strand
GCCGCCGCTCTGCGAAAACAGCATGGTATTGATGCCCACCACTTCTCCCAGCGCGTTCACCAGCGGACCGCCGCTGTTGCCGGGGTTGATGGCGGCATCGGTTTGAATCATACCCTGGTACAGGCGCTGCCCGCCGCCGACTTCGCGACGGACGCGCCGGTGATTTGCCGAAACGACGCCGACGCTTACGCTGGGCTGGGGATCGCTAATCATGGTGCCAAAAGGGTTTCCGATGGCAATCACCCATTCGCCAATGAACAGATTGTTGGAGTCGCCCAGGCGCGCAAAGGGAAGCGCCTGGTCAGTGCGCACGCGCAGCACGGCAATATCCGTCCGCTCATCCGCGCCGATGACTTCCACGTCCAGCGCGCTCCCATCAGACAAGGTTACGGAAGCAATGCGGTCCGCGTCTTGTATCACGTGATAGTTGGTGAGAATGTGGCCTTGTTCATCGAACAGAAAACCCGTGCCGATACCCTCCACAACGCGCCCCTGGACACGGGGTCTGCGAAAATAAAAGTCGAACATGCCCATGAAGTCGCTGGAAAAGGGATCCGCAACCTGTTCTTCCCGGATTTCCACCACGTTGATGGTGACCACGGAAGACTTCACCGCCTCGATGGCGGTCACGATGGCATTTCTGCGGGATTGATCAAGGTCTGATTGCGCCTGTGCAAAAACCGCAGGCATTGCCAGGCAGCAGGCAAAAAAAACCAGCAGGATTTTGGTTTTCATGACATCTCCTCTCGGGATATGTGACACTGTATAAGGGCTATTAATTTCCTGAACACTATAAACAAAAACGATTCAATGTCATTAACGGTTAACGTTCCTTATCCGGCATGGATGGTTGTTCGCCCTGAATAACACCCCGTTGAAGCGGATCGCATCAACGCTCCCGGAAAATAACCGAACGACCGTCCAACGCCTGGGCAAGGGTAAGGTCGTCGGCATATTCAAGTCCACCGCCCATGGGAACACCATGGGCGATCCGGGTGACCCGCACACCAAGGTCGCCAATCCGCCGCGCCAGGTAGGCCGCCGTGACTTCGCCTTCCGCCGTCGCATTGGTGGCGATAATGACCTCCGTGAAGTTGTCCGAAACGATGCGTTTAAGAAGCAAATCGATGTGGAGTTCTTCCGGGCCAATGCCGTCCAAAGGGTTCAGTACGCCATGCAGGACATGGTACAGGCCCCGGTAACTGCCCCCCTTTTCCAATGCCATGGCGCCGGCCGGGCGTTCCACAACACAAAGGGTGCTCTTGTCGCGGCGCGGGTCGGAACAAATGGAGCAGGGGGTCGTATCGGTAAGGTTACGGCACTGCGGGCACCAGGTGATACTTTCCCGGGCTTTGCGCACGGCCTCGCTGAATTCCAAGGCATCCGCCTCGGGCAGGGTCAGCAAGTGAAGGCAGTAGCGCTCCGCGGATTTGCGGCCCACGCCGGGGAGGCGGCGGAAAGCGTTTATCATGCGTTCTACGGCAGGTAATTGGCTGAACATCACGCCCTCGGTATCAGGTGGTAACGGTTGAATCCTGGCGCATCCCGTTTCGCATCGCCGACCACTCCTCCAACAAAGCATTCCGCGTCAAAACATCCAGCCGCTCGGGGAAAACGATTCCCTGAAGATGGTCATACTCGTGCTGGATAATGCGCGCCAAAAAATCATGGGCTTCAATCTCGTGATGATTGCCGTCGCAGTCCTGGGCCAGGACCCGTATCCGGGTGGCCCGGGGCACACTGGCGTAGAGTCCAGGAAGGCTCAGACAGCCTTCTTCACCGTAGGCGTTGCCGTCCATTTCCACAATTTCCGGGTTGACCAGGCATATCGGCTCGCTTTCGGGTTCGCACCAAACAAGAAGCTGCCGGCTGATGCCCACCTGCGGCGCGGCCAGGCCGACACCATCGCTGTTCATCATGGTTTCCACCATTTCTTCGGCGATCTTGGTAAGTTCGGGACCAAAGTGCTCTATACGCAATGCTTTTTTGCGCAAAGGCGCGTCCGGATACAGGACAATATTCATATCTAATCTAAAACTCCTTTTATACTTGCCTCTACAGGATACACCACGAGTAACACCGGACCCAAACGATACATTCCGGAGGGTTTAGCGGGACAGCGGACCTGTCCCCGTTCCACTCCAGCCGCAATCAACCGGATTCAGTGTCATCGCCCCGGCTCTGGATGTCCGGCGTCATTTCGCTCACCCTTTCCCATTCCTCCAGGTTTCCCGGCTCCCGGGAGGCCCGGAATGCTTTTTTCCGTATCACAAAGCGTGCGAAAAGCATCCCTGCCGAGGAGAGGCCAAGCAATATCAGCGCCCCATACAGAGCGGCGGTTCCCGGGGTGTGCCGGGCGCGCAGCACCGCGATCGTTGCCGCATGCATATTTTCCCGGTCATGAAAGAAATGCCAGTCCCCGATGCGTATTTTGTCCTGAGGCTGAAGGGTAAACTCCAGGGGCGGCTTGTCGCCGCCAAACACCGCACGTAATGTGTACCCTACCTGGGGAGGCTGGGGCTGGCGGCGATA
>JAKLHG010000630.1 GCA_022710255.1 Candidatus Hydrogenedentota bacterium | reverse complement strand
TCGAGCAGCCAGCGCAGATAGCGCGCGCCGCCGTGCATGTTGGCGACCGGGTCGTAGGGATTGCTGACGTTGAAGCGGTCGGCGGTGCCCGGCATCAGTTGCATCAGTCCCCTCGCGCCCGCCGGCGAAACCGCATTGGGGTTGAAGTTACTTTCCGCCCGGATTACGGCATAGACCAGCGCTTCATCCAAACCATAATAGGCGGCGTAACGCGTCACGATGGAACGCAGGTTCTCATCGGTTACGATTTTCGGCTGCGCAATCGGAGTCGGCTTGTATTCCGTCGGCAAGGGAATACGTTCGTACTTGATGGAAACTTCAATAAAATCGTCCCGATGCTTATACTTTTCAGGCCGGTTGGTGAATGTAATGGTGCCATCAGCCGCCTGGAACTGATGCAGAGAACGTCCTTGCCGGCTGGCCACTACCCTTCTTTCCCCGGACTGCCCTGCGGCAAGGCTGCTCATCAGAAGGCAAAATACAAGGATTGCGGACCTGGCCTTTGTCTTCATTTGCATGCCAACAGTAATCTCCCTGTTCTCAATTAAACGACTTGATTGTCAAGAGTATATCATGGATAGCCCTATGGCGCAACAATTTTGTTACACCTTTGCGCCGGAAACCGCGTATAGTATACCCGGAGTAACGCACGGAGACTGTTGCGGGATAACAGGAAAACCGCAGTAGAAAGGAAGATACCCATGAAACGTCGTGAATTATTCCGAACCGCCGTCGCGGGCGGCCTGGCTGCCGCCCTGGGAATGGGGGCATCCGCCCAAGCACAAGGCGAGGGCCCATCTCCGGAGGAACTCGTCTGGACACGGAAGGTACCGGTTCGTTGGGTGGCGGATGTGGCCGTTATCGGGGGTGGCATCGCGGGCGTGACTGCGGCGGCTGCGGCGGCCCGTTCCGGTGCGCGCGTGTTGCTGGTGGAGCGCTTCGCCATTACCGGCGGCATGTTGACCGTGGGCGGGGTCGCCAATTTCTGCGGCGAGATGACGGGGCAGGGTGAGGTCTTCGACGAGATACTGTCCGGGTTGCGGGCGTGGAACGCCATCGGACACGAACGCCCGTCGGTTTTTCATTATGAAACCCTGGCCATCGTACTGCAGGAGTTGTTACTGAAGCGCAATGTCAAACTTCTCCTGCACACCCGTTTCGTGGATGCCCGCGAAGAAAAGGGCCGGATAACGGAAATTCTGGTGTGCGGCAAGAGCGGCCCTGAGGCGGTGCGGGCGCGCCAGTTCATAGACTGCAGCGGCGAGGCGGACCTGGCCCGGGCCGTCGGCTTTGCCACCCTCAAGGGACGCCCAGAAGACGGGCTGCAACTGCCCATGTCCATGATGTATTTTGTGCGCCACGTGGACGGGGAGGCGCAGGGGCCCCGGCTGCCCGAAGGCTGGTTCCATCCGGTTCGCAGGGAAGACGACCTGCCCATGACCAGCGTCTGGCCCGACGGCCCGGGTGGCAATGCCATCAAAATCAAGATTCCCCTGTTCGACGCCACGGACACGGAGGGTATTACCGCAGCCGAAATTCAAGGGCGGCGCCGCATGTGGGAGGTCATGGACTATCACCAGCGGGTGGAAAAACAACCTTGGCTCCTGGACCATTGCAGCCCCCATATCGGTACACGCGAGGGCGCGCGCATTGTGGGCGACTATGTGTTGTCCGTGGACGATGTGCGCGCCGGACGCGCCTTCGACGATGGCGTCGCCCGGGGCACTTTCTACCTCGACGGGCACAAACCCGATGACGACAAGCGCACCTATATCCTTCCAAAGGAGGAACTCGACGTGCCCCCGTACCAGATTCCCCTGCGCAGTCTTATCGCCCGGGACGGCAACAACCTGCTGATGGCCGGACGCTGTTTCTCCTGTGACCAGCTGGCGCTGTCCAGCGCGCGGGTCAGCACCACCGGCGCCATGATGGGACAGGCGGCGGGCATCGCGGCCGCCCTCGCCTTGGAAAAGGGATGCGATGTCCGCGACCTGGACGCCACCGCCGTGCAAGAGATCGTTAAAGTACGCGACGCGCGGCTGGAAGTGTAGGGCTACCCTTATTCCCCTTGGGGAAAGGATGCATCGGCCGGATTCAGGACAAGCAACTGCTCGGCAGAGAACCCCCGCAACAGTACTACGGCGATGGTATCCACCTTACGGTACAGATATTCCCCGGCCAAGCCGAGACCATACCATACCGGCGCCGAGTACAGCATGATTTGGCCGTGCAGGTTATAGGGGAGCCCCTCATAACTCCACACGCACAGACCCAGGCCCCAGGTGAAAATGATCCCCGAAACATATTCCACGGCGTAAATGACAAGCATATACACGAAGGCGCGTACCACCAGGGGAATGCCCCGCCGGATCATAGGGACCGCCATGGGCATCAGGACCAATCCCATCAACCCGTAATCGAACATCATCCACGGCGAGGACTGGCCATGCATGCTCCAATGGCCATACCACGCCGCTTGCACAGCGCCATAAAACACCTCGCCCAACATCCCGGCCAGGGCAAAAATCAAAAAACGTATTGCGGCAC